>JBEICW010000025.1:0-14734 GCA_040383785.1 Ignavibacteria bacterium
ATTTAGATGCAGATAGAAAGTATAATGGAAAGTTTTACCCATCAGATACTACAATAATAGAGGTATTTACTGATATGAATGGCTGCGATAGCACTATAACTACAACTTTAGTTGCTGGACTTTCAATAGGTGATGATAATTCAATCCTGCAAGATATATTAGTATTCCCAAATCCATTAACATTAAATTCTGAGATATTAAATATCGAATTAAATTCAAAAATAAATTCTCTTTGTGAAATAAGTCTATTTGATTTAAATGGAAATGTAATATTTAATAAATTGAATTATGTATTAAATGAAGGTCATAATTCATTAAAATTGGATAAAATTAGTGACAAAAATTCATTAAAGTTAGCAAATAATCAGACTTTATACATTAGATTTACAATTGGTAATCGTATAATAATCAAGAACTTATTATTGAATAATTAATATTTAAAATTTTAGAATAGAACAATGAAAACTTTATCATTACATATATTACTATTAATAGTATTATCAGTAAATTTAGCAAATTCAATAGAATTTTTGGATATTACTAAATATTCTGGAATTAGACATCGAGCATTTGACCCAATAGGTGCTGTAGGTGGAGTGGCAGTTCTTGACTATGATAATGATGGATTAGAAGATTTGTATTTTACTTCAGGTATAAATCAAGACAAGTTGTTTAGAAATTTAGGTGATGGAAAATTTTTAGATGTTGCAAATTCCGTTGATTTGTCATTCACAAGGGGAATTTATACCAATGGAGTAGGTGCAGCAGACATAGATAATGATGGTTGGACAGATTTATTTATTACTACTGGAAGTAATAAAACGGATTTTCTATTAATAAATAATGGAAATGGCACTTTTTCAAATATATCTGAAGCTGCAGGTATTTCTTCCAAAACTTATGGCTCAAGTGTTACTTTTTTAGATGTAAATAATGATGGTCTTCTGGATATTTATGTAGGAAATTATGGACCTTCACCTGGTGACCCTTGCTTGCCAAATGTACTGTATGTAAATAAAGGGAATAGATCTTTTGTTGATGAAACTGTAAAATGGGGCTTGGATGATATAGGTTGTACTTTAGCTGTTAGTTTTACTGATATAGATAATGATGGAAGAAAAGAAATATTTGTAGGAAACGATTTTGGCTCGATTTACGAACCTAATAAGGTTTTTAAATTCGACACCACTACTAATAAATATATAGACGTTGCGTTAAAAATGAAGTTAGATTCTCGAATGAATAGTATGGGAGTAATTGGAGGAGATTATAACGAGGATGGATTTTATGATTATTATATTACAAATATTGATTCCAATAAATTTTATAAAAATAATGTTAAACATGTGTTTGATGAAGTTGCAATACCATCAGGTACTTCAATTCCAAGATTTGTAAATCCACAATCTCCAAATGGATTTACAGCTGTTACAAGTTGGGGAGGTGCGTTTGTAGATGCAGACCACGATACTTATTTAGATTTATTTGTAGCTAATGGACATTTACTAACTCCAAATGATTTTAAAGATGAAAGTAAGTTACTTAGAAATTTAGGAAATGGAAATTTTGAAGATATTTCTACAATTTCTGGTTTTAATAGTCCTTTAAAGTCAAGAGGATTTGCATATTTTGATTTTGATAATGATGGTGATATCGATATTGCTCTTTGTAATGTTATACTGTTTCAAGGTAAAACGGACGAATCTCAATTAATAAAAAATAACTTAAATGAAACCTCACAAACTAATTGGTTACAAGTGAAATTGCAAGGTACATATACTAATAGAGATGCAATTGGAAGTAGTTTAACATTTTATATTGGTAATAGAAAATTTATAAAAGAAGTTCATGGTGGTGGAGATACTTTTTATTCTACCAATACTCTAATCCAACATTTGGGAATGGGTAGATTTGACAATGTTGATAGTATTGAAGTTAGATGGTTAGATGGAGATAAAAAAGTAGTTAGAAATATAAACAAAAATCAAAAAATCAAAATCATTCAAGATTATAAAGTTAGTCAAGACACAGCAATATGTAAAGGCAATATATTCAAAGGTAGATTAATAAATAGTGATACATCATTTACTAATAAGTATATTGCTTTAACGAAAGCAGATAGTTTAGTAACATATAATGTAAAAGTATTACAACCTAAATTAATTGAAGAAAAACTTGAGTTTTGTGAAGGTGATTTATTTGAAAATCAAATCCTTACTGGTTCGAGAGTTGATGAGAAGAAAGGAACTACTTTTTATGGTTGTGATAGTACTTATAGAAGAATTATTAAAGTTAACCCAGCACCTAAATTAAAAAAAGTAGTTGATTTATGTTATGGTGATAGTTATAATAATGAAAAATATTTCAAAAATGCAAAATTTATAGAAAGGATAAATAATGGTGAAAATTGTGATAGTTTGAATGAAGTGACTATAAATGTACTTCCAACTCCAAAAAATGAACAAACCTATTGGATTTGTTATGGGGGAGTGTATAATGAGAAAAAGATTTATAAAGATACAACTATAATACAAAATTTCACATCAAAATTAGGTTGTGATAGTGTGTTTGCTCTAATAATTAGAATTAACCCGATTAAAAAATATGAAAAAGAAGTTTTATTAGCACCTGGTGGAGAATTTAACGGAAATATTTACAATAACGATACAACTTTAAATGAATTATCTTTTACTGCTGATGGTTGTGATAGTCTATCGATTTTTAGAATTAAGATATTGACAAGTGTAGAAGAAGATATTCTTAGCAATTCAAACTTTGCATATCCAAATCCTTTTGAGAATAAAATTGCATTAAATTTAGATAATTTGAATTTACCTTTTGAATATAAAAATGAAAACATAGAGATAAATTTATTTGATTTATTGGGTAATAAAATATTTTCTCAGAAAATGAATTTACTAGGAATAAATTCTAATAATAACCAAATTGAATTGAATTTTGAAAATTTAAATTTAACAAAAAATTCTGTTTATATTTTGCAAATATTTAATTCAAAAATTAATTATAAAGTAAAATTAATAAAAAAATAAATTATTAAAAACATAAAAATAATAACTATAACATATTTACAATGAAAATCACAAACTTAAAACTTTTAATTCTAATAAATATAATCTTTTTGATTAATACTAATAAGTCAGATTCACAACAATTCTTTCAAATAGCAAGGAATATTGGAATCAATCATTTTGCGTTTGACCCTATGATAATGGCTGGGGGAGTGTGTGTATTGGATTATAATAATGACGGTTATGAAGACTTATTTATGACTTCAGGGTTAATGAGAAATCATTTATACAAAAATAATGGCAATGGAACATTTACCGAAATTCCAGATAGTGTTAATGGTACTATGACTTTGAGAGCAAAACCAAGTTTTGGAGTAACTTCAGGTGACATAAATAATGACGGTTTTCCTGATTTATTTGTTGCTACAGGTGCAAGACTTGTAGATAGATTATTTCTTAATGATGGTAATGGTAAATTTATAGATATAACCGAATCTGCTGGAATTATAGAAAAAACTTATGCAACAGCAGCGACTATGTTAGACATCAATAACGATGGATTAATTGATATTTATGTTTCTGTCTATGGTGCCGCTCCTGGTGATCCTTGTTTTGAAAATGTCTTGTATGTAAATCAAGGTAATAATAAATTTGTAAATCAAGCGGCAGAATATAATGTTGCTGATAAAGGTTGTGCTTTAGCAAGTGTGTTTTCTGACGTTGATAATGATGGTGATAAAGACTTATTTATTGGTAATGACTTTGGGTATTTTTATGGTAAAAATAGACTCTTAGAAAATAAAGGACCCAATTTACCATTTAATGATATTACGGAATTATCAAATTTTGATTTGGAAATGAATTCTATGGGAATTATTTCCGGTGATTATGATTTAGATGGAGATTTTGATTATTTTGTAACAAATATAGATACTAATATATTTTACAGAAATGACGGTAATTATAATCTTAATAATATTGCTAAAGAAAATGGATTTTACATCGGTTACGTGCCCCAAATTGACCCTACTTTAAAAATAACTGCAACATGTTGGGGTGGTTCTTTTACCGATTTCAATAATGATATGTTTCCTGATTTGGCAATAACAGCTGGTCATGTTATTAGCTCAGAACCAATGTTAGATTATGATAGACTTTATATGAACAATGGAGATGGGACTTTTAAAGAAGTATCTGAAGCAGAGAATTTTTATAATTCGGAAAGAAATAGAGGAATGGCTGTTTTGGATTTTGATAATGATGGAGACATGGATATTTGTGTTGCTACAGTCCACATTGCAGTATCTTCACCCTACCGTTCAAAATTTTATGATAATAAATTAGAAAAAAGTATAAACACAAATTGGCTAAAAATTAAATTAGTTGGTACTAAAACTATTAGAGATGCTTACGGTTCAACTGTAACTGTATTTTCTGGTGGTAAAGCAATTAAAAAAGAATTGCATGGTGGTGGAGATACATATTTTTCTAAACATTCCAGTATCCTTCATTTTGGTTTGGGAAATAATACAAAAGTTGATAGTGTTAAGGTGAACTGGCTTACAAAAGATACTAAAGTTGTCAAAAATATTAATGCAAATCAGGTGTTAACAATAATACAAGATGTAGATGCAATTGCTAATGTTTCTTTATGTAGAGGCGAACTTTTTGATGGTAAATTATATGATAAATCCCAGTCTTTTTATCGTAAATATACTAATTCTAAAGGTGGAGATAGTGTTGTTGCATATAATATAACCATCAACGAACCAAGTAGTTTTACAAAAGTTCAAAATATATGTGAAGGAGATTTTTATAATGATATTCAAATTTATAATGATACTACTATAGTAGCTAATTTGAAAAATAAAGTTGGATGTGATAGTATTTTTACTTTAAATTTAAAAGTAGATTTTGTTCCCAAAAATACTCAAAATATAGATTTATGTTATGGTAAAGAATATAATGGAAAACCATATTTCAAATCTGAAACAATTACAGAGCGAAGAAAAAATAAAGATAAATGTGATAGTTTAATTACCACAAATATAACTGTAATTGAAAGTCCAAAAAATGAAGTTTTTGCCATATTATGTTATGGTGGTTTATTTAATGAAAGACAATATTTTAAAGACACAACTATTGTTAAGTATTTTACCACTACATTTGGCTGTGATAGTGTAAGCACAATATTTCTGACTGTAAAACCCGAAAATATTACATCTGAAAATCTAAGTATTAACTTTGGTGAATTGTATAATGGTATATTAATTGAGAATGACACATTGATTACAAATAAAGGAACTGGATTTGATGGATGTGATAGTACTCATAAAATAAATATTAGTGTCATTACATCAGTTAAAGATATTGAATATTTTCAATCAAATAATTTCAATATTTACCCAAATCCTAATAAAGGTAATTTCGATTTAACAATTAATTTAGACCAAAGTAATATATCTAATTTATTAAGTTCAAGTTCTAAATTAGAGTTTAGAATATTAAACCAAAATGGTGGAACAATATATAATGACTTTATAGTTGATGTTAATTCTACAAATATAAATCATAAAATAGATTTGAGTAATTTAAATTTAACTAAAGGTATGTATTTTGTTGAAATATTAATTGATGATGCAAGTATTAAAAACTTAACAAAGAAATTTATAATTGAATAATTTATTATTATTATCGATTAGTAAGAAATCATATTGTAAAATTGAGGGCTACAAGATAAATTGTAGCCCTTATTAATTTAATACAGAGGTTTAAATATTTATTGATTTATAATTGTAATAATAACGTTCATATTTTATTTAAAATATTAAATATCTTTATTTTTAGCTTTTTAAGCCATAAATTTTTATTTTCATTATCATCTTTGTAACCATTATAAAGTGATGAATCTAACATCAATCCAATTGGCTTTAAGGATTCAAATTCTTCACAAAATACTTTGAGCATTGAAGTTAATGGTAAAAATAAAATCATACCAGCAACACCCCAAACGTAACCACCAATAATTAAACTCAATATCGATGCAAAAGCATTTACATTTAAATTGCTACCAACAATTTTAGGTCCCAATATATTACTTTCAATTAATTCAACAAAATAAAACCAACAAGCAACATAAAATGGAACTAAAATAGAATCATTAGTCATAAATGCGTATAAGATTGGAATAATAGCTCCTAATAATGTTCCTATATATGGTATAAGCGACATTACAGCAGCCATATAGCCAAATAAGAATGGACTGTCAATACCAATGAGCCAAAGTCCTAAACTATTCATAAAACCGAGCACTATAATCAATATAATCATTCCACTTAGGTATTGTTGACCTACTTTTTGGATATTTTTGAGCATATTTAAAACTCTATTTTGATTATGCTCATCTGCAAACCTAACTAATGCTTTAGTAAGCCCTGTGCGGTAAATCAAAAATAGAAAAATATAAGTTAAAGTAGTAATCATTCCAATTATAAAACTTGCAGTATTTAAAAAAGTATTTTGAACAAATGGTAAAGCAGATTTTTTTGACCATATTTTTATCTGATTAGTTATATCTTCGCTTTTTAAGTCTTGGTTTGGGTTAAGATAATTATTTATAATTAAGATTATATCTTTTAATAAACTTGTCAGTTTACCTTCAAAATCACTTAGCTCTTGAGGTAAATTTATTAATTGAGATATGAAGAAATACATACTACCACCAACTACTAATAATAATGATAGAATTGAAAAAAATGCAGATATAATTTTATTTAGCCCAAATGACTCATATTTTTTAGTTAATGGATAAAGTACCAATGATAAAAGTAATCCCATACTTATAGGAATTAGAATTGAATCTGCTAATATCATTACTGTAAAAACTGTGAATACAAATGCTAATGCAAAAAATAGATTTTTAAATGAAATATTCATAATCGTAAAATAAGGAGTGAATTTTCTTTTTTTAATTGAAAATAATAGGTTATCTTTTTAGAGACGCAATTTATTCAATTTATGTGTAAAAACCTGAAAATGAATTGATTATTTAAATTAAAATAAGATTGATTTTCAATTATAATATTAATCTTAATTTAAATTTTCCCAAATCGATATTTTAATTAAACCTTTTATTATATTTTGACGTCTATATCATTATTAATCTGTTAATTAAAAAATAAAAAAACTCAAGGAAAATAATTAGTGCAGTTAAATTCAAGTTTAAATTATCAAAACACCAAAAAAATATACATTTTAACTATATTCATAATTATAAGTTTAACATTCTTCCAATACAAATCTTTATCTCAACCACGTGGTAACAATAGACCAAACCTAGCTAAACCCAATAAATTAAAACCTGGAACTGCGATAATTAATGGTAAAGTTGTAATTGAAAATGACAAATCACCTGCAATTTCTGCAAAGGTTGCATTAGTAAAAGTGAACGATTCTTCTGCAGTAACGGGTACTTTTACAAAAAATGATGGTACATTCCAAATAATCAAAGTACCAGAAGGTAAATTTTTGATAAAAATTAGTTCAATTGGCTTTCAAGATTATTTTTCTAACGTAGTAACTGTAATTGATTCACAAGAAGTAAATCTAAAAACTTTTGAAATTAAGCAACAATCAATATTAACCGAAGAAACAGTAGTAACTGCCCAAAAGCAACAAATACAAGTAACGGCAGAAGGTAAGATTGTAAATGTTGAAAACAATGCTTTGGCTTCTGGTGGCTCAGCAATAGATGTTTTGCAAAATACTCCTTCTGTATCTGTAGATTTTGATGGTAATATTAGTTTGAGAGGGAGTTCGGCAGTTAATATATTAATAGATGGGCAGCAAATCTCTAACTCTGGAGGCAGTAGAACAGCTTTATTGGACAATATCCCAGCAAGTGCTATAGAAAGTATTGAAATCATTAATAATCCCGGTGCCAAATACAATCCTGAAGGTACTGGTGGTTTATTAAATATTAAACTAAAAAAACGCCAAAATGTTGGATTTAACGGTTTAGTTGGTTTTAATATCGGAACAAGAGATAAATACAATGGAACTGCTAATTTTAACTGGGGATTTGGTAAATTAAATACATTTTTTTCTAGTGATTTAAGAATTGATAATAGATATCGTGAAGGCACTACAAATAGACTGAATTTTGTATTTGATTCTGCTGCTTATCTTAAACAAAATATTGATGGAGATAGAAGTAATTTAAGTAATAATAGTAGAGTTGGTTTTGATTATTTATTTGATGAAAAAAACACTATGACTATGTCACTAAATTATAATTATAGAGATAGTAAAGGTGGCGAAAGTTTATTGACCGATGAATATAGCCGTGATTTCGGTTTAAGTGCTGACCCTAAATATCTAACTTATGCTGATTTATCAAGAACAGAAGATACAGGTACAGATAATTCTTTTGTATTATCTACCAATTACACTAAAAAGTTTGATACTCCGAAGGAAATATTCACAATAGACTTGAATTATTCCAATAATCAATCTATTGATTATAGAGAAAGAAATACTAATAGTTTTACAATTGTTAGTCCATTTAGTTTTAGATCTAATAGAGATAACAAATCACAAAACTTAATTTTTAATGGGAATTATGCTCTACCTTTGGTAGATAAATCTAAAATTGAAATGGGGTGGAATACTAATTTTAGAAATATAAGAAGTTATTACAAACCAGAATTGTTTTCATTCGTAGATAATATCTGGAATAGTTTTGATTCATTGGTAAATGATTTTACATATGAAGAAAATATTTATGCTGTTTACGGTACATATAGTAACAAATATGATGCTTTTGACATGCAATTAGGTTTGCGAATTGAATCAGCTCAAATAACTTTACTACAAGCTCAAAACAATTCTCGAAATGATATAAATTATAATAGTTTTTTCCCAACTATTGGCTTGAAATATAGTTTTTCGGAAACTGATGCTCTAAATTTTAATTATTCTCGTAGGATAAATAGACCAGATATTGGGAACTTAAATCCATTTATAGAAATAGATAACCCAAGATTAAACACTTTTGGTAATCCTAATGTAAAGCCAGAATATATTGATGCACTTGAGTTAGGTTGGTCGAGCTTTTTTGAGAAAAGAAGTTTAATAACCTCTTTATTTTATAGAAATGTGAATAATGCAATTAGAAGATATTCTTATTTAGACACAATCACAGGTATAACAAATTTATCATTTAATAATTTTGACGACTCTCAATTTTTAGGTATTGAATTTATAGAAGAAGAAACATTAGCATCTTGGTGGAAAATGACTACTACTTTTAGCGTTTATCATAATAGAATTAATGGTAATGCAGCACTTGGAATTCAAGGAAATGAAAATAATTCATGGAATTTAAAAGTTAATTCTACAGTGAATATGTGGTGGGGAATAGATTTACAAGCATTTGGCTCTTATGCCTCACCAGTAGCAACTCAACAAGGTGAAATCAAAAGATTTTTTAATATTGATTTGGCACTCAAAAAAGATATAACAGATGATCTGACTGTAACTTTTAGAGTAAGTGACATTTTTAATACATTAAATTTTGGTGTCAATTCTTATGGAATTGGATTTGAAAGTGATATTTATCGCAAGCGTGAAACAAGAGTTGGATTTTTAAATATATCATATAAAATCAATAGTGGAATCAAACAAAATGAAAGAAAACGTCCTGAAGGAAGTGGTGGTGGTGGTGATATGGATATGTAAAAAAAATATTAAATTAAAGTATAAAACAATACTACTTATCTATATAAGTAGTATTGTTTTTAGTTAAATTTTCTCAATATTTTATACAAACATTTTTCTTTTCTGTAAAGAAGTCTAAGGCATAAAAACCACCTTCTCTGCCTACCCCGGAACTTTTGACACCACCAAATGGAGTACGTAGGTCACGCAATAACCAACAATTAACCCAAACTATCCCAGATTGTAATTCAGAAGCAACTCTATTTGCTTTTGAAATATTTTCAGTCCAAACTGTAGCTGACAATCCGTATTCAGTTGAATTTGCATACATCAATACTTCATTTTCTGTTTCAAATGGAGTAATTGTAACAACAGGTCCAAATATTTCTTCTTGGTTGGTTTTGCAATCAAAAGCCAATCCTTCGATAATAGTCGGCTGAATAAACCAACCATCTTCACATCTACCGCCAACTTTTACAGCATTTCCACCTATAAGAATAGTACCACCCTCATTTTTGGCTAATTCAATATAATACAATATCTTTTCATAATGAATTTGTGAAACCAAAGCTCCAATTCTTGTATCAGATTCTTGTGGGTCTCCTATTTTAAATTTAGAAACTGCTTCAATAAAGTCTTTTTTGAATTTTTCATAAATTGATTTTTCTACAAATATTCTAGAACCACAAAGGCAAATCTGACCTTGATTAGAAAATGATGATAGTAAGGTAGTTTTGATCATTTCATCATAATTACAATCTGCAAATATAATATTTGGATTTTTTCCACCTAATTCTAATGATAATTTTTTGAATTTTGGAGCGGCTAAACTTGCAATTCTTGCCCCAGTAGAAGTGCCACCTGTAAATGAAATAGCTTTGATTTTGGGATGTGTAACGATTGGTTCGCCTACTCCAGCACCATTACCGTGTATAATATTTAAAACCCCTGCAGGAAGGCCTGCCTCTATGCAAATTTCAGACAGCATAAATGCGGTGAGAGGTGTTATTTCAGATGGCTTTGCAATTACACAATTTCCTGCTGCCAGAGCAGGTGCAATCTTCCAAGTAAATAAATATAAAGGCAAATTCCAAGGTGAGATGCATCCAACTATTCCTATTGGTTGATTTAAAGTATAATTTATTGCAGTGCCTATTGTTTCAGATGCAGCAGAATTATAATGAAGTATTGCAGTTGCAAAAAACTGAAAATTTGAAACTGCACGAGGAATATCTACTCTTTCAGCAAGTTTAACAGGTTTTCCATTGTCCATACTTTCAGCAAGTGCCAATTCAGTAAGATTTTCTTCTATCAGATATGAAATCTTCATCATTATTCTGTGTCTATCTTCTAATGATGTTTTTGACCAAATAGGAAATGCTTTTTCAGCAGCCGCAACTGCTAATTCTACATCATCAGTATTAGAATCTGCAATTTGAGAATATACTTTTCCAGTCGCTGGTTCGTAATTATCGAAATATTTACCATTAGTTGGAGTAATTATTTCGCCACCAATATAATTATTTATATATTTAATTTCGTTATGTTTTGTCATTATTTTTTCTTTTTTTTCTATTATTATATTATATTTTATTCAAACGCATAAATCTAATTATTCGTTTAATTCTACCAATATATTTTATTTGTTTACTTTAAATTACATTCTTGAAATTAGGTATAAATATTGATTAATTATATTTATAGGTTAAAAATCTAAGTTCAAATTTAAAAAATTTATTCCGAAATATATGTCAAAAAATCATAGTTTAAAAGCATTTAAAGATAATTTTATGCTTATAACAATTATAGTTATAAGTTTAATAGTTGGTTTGTGGTTGATTACCTATTTTATGTTAAAAGATTATCCTGCAACAGATAGAGGAACATTTGGAGATATGTTTGGTTCAATTAATGCATTATATTCTGGACTTGCACTCGCTGGAATTATGTTATCAATATTACTTCAAAGGTCTGAAATTAAATTGCAAAGTGAAGAATTGAAAGAAACACGAAGAGAATTTCAAACCCAAAATGAAACTTTGAAAATCCAACGGTTCGAGAATATTTTCTTTAACTTACTAACTCAATATCATACTATAGTAAATTCAACAGTTGAAAATTACTACAAACCCAGAGAAAATAGTCATTCAATCACACAAGATTATGAAATGGTAGTGATTAATGGAAGTGATGCTTTTACCTTTCATTTTAAGCAAATGTATTTAGATTTACAAAAAAAGGAAGATAATTATGAAGAAATATTTAACAAACATTATAATATATTTGAAAATGATTTGGGACATTATTTCCGAACATTATATAGAATAATAAAAATAGTAGATGAAGCTGACTTTTTTTATGAAAAGTCCAAAACAAATGAAACTGAAATCTTTAAAATAAAATATATGTATGTGAGTATTTTGCGTTCACAAGTATCAGATTATGAATTAGCATGGATATTTTATAATTGTTTAACAGAAAAGGGAAGTGGAAAGTTTAAAGATTTGATAGAAAAGTACTCTTTTTTAAAGAATATAAGACCAGAATTAATTGCATTTGATTCGCATAGGAAATTATTAAATCAAAGTGCATTCATAACTATAAGCGAAAATTAAATTTTAATTTTAATCTAAAAAATAATGGCTGTCAAATAAATAAATATTGACAGCCATTATAGTTTTAAATCATTATAAATTATTTACTTAAAATAAATGTTTAAAGTAAATAAATAGTAATAATTATGCATTTTCGTCAGTTGATTCTAATGCAATTGCAGCTAAATCATCAAGAGTAACTTCTCTTTTGATTGGTTGACCGAATACGTCTTCATCAGAAGCCATATACTCTTTAATATCATCAGTTGAGATTTCAAAGTTACCTTCTTTAGCAATTTTATCAGCATTTGGTACTGGGTGAGCAGCATTATATGCATCAATAACTGTCATATCTTTTTCTCTCAAGCATTCTACTGCAGAAAGAACGATTTTTTTAGATTCTTTATCAAATTCTACAACTTTTAATGGTAAAGCATCACCAATTTTGAAGAATTCACTAATGTTTCTGACTGGAGCAAAAGATAATTGAGAAACAGGAACAAATCCGTCAACACCTTCCGGTAATTCAACGATAATACCTTTTTCGATAATTCTTTCAACTTTAGCTTCTGTTTCAGCACCAATTTTGTATTTTTCTTCAAAGAAATCCCAAGGATTATCTTCAATTTGTTTGTGACCTAATGCAATTCTTCTTTGTTCTGGATCGATACCCAATACAACTACATCTATAGTATCACCTTTTTTTACAAATTCTCCTGGGTGGCGGATTTTTTTCGTCCATGATAAGTCAGAAATATGAACTAATCCATCTACACCTGGCTCTAATTCTAAGAACACACCAAAGTTAGTTAAGTTTCTAACTACACCTTTGTGTTTAGAATTTAAAGGATATTTTTTCATTAAGTCTTGCCAAGGATCTGGTTCTAATTGTTTCATACCCAAAGCAAGTTTTTTGTTATCTTTATCAATATTTAATACAACTGCTTCAACAATTTGTCCCATAGCAACAACTTGTGAAGGATGTTTTACATGTTGAGTCCAAGACATTTCACTAATGTGAATTAAGCCCTCAACACCTTTTTCGATTTCGATAAATGCACCATAATCAGTTAAACTAACTACTTTACCAGCTACTTTAGTATTGGTTTCGTATTTAGCACCGATATTATCCCAAGGGTGTGAAGTAAGTTGTTTCATACCTAATGAAATACGTTTTTTACTTTCATCAAAATCTAAAATCACAACTTTAACAACTTGGTCTAATTCCAATATTTCAGACGGGTGAGTAACTCTACCCCAAGATAAGTCAGTGATATGTACCAAACCATCTACACCACCTAAATCTACGAACACACCAAAGTCAGCTACAGCTTTAACAGTACCTTCTAATACTAAACCTTTTTCAAGTTTAGAAATAATTGTGCTTCTTTGTTCTGCTAATTGCTCTTCAAGTAATACTTTATGAGAAACTACAACATTTTCGTTAGGGTGATTTACTTTTACTACTTTAACGTCAATAGTTTTACCTACCCAACCATCAAAATCTCTAATAGGTCTAACATCTATTTGAGAACCTGGCAAGAATGCTTCGATTCCTAATAAATCTACAACCATACCACCTTTAATTCTACGTAAAATCTTAACTTGAGTAACTTCTTGTTTAGTATGTAAATTAAGAATATCTTCCCAAGTTTTCATAAAGTCAGCACGTTTACGAGATAAAATTAATTTACCTGTGCTATCTTCGATTTTTTCGATATAAACATCAATTTCGTCACTGATACTAAAAGTATCAGAGTTAATTAATTCGTTACGAGCAATAATACCAACTGATTTAAATCCAATATCTACATGGACTTCATCTTTAGTTAATAAAATAATTCTACCACGAACTAATTCGTCTTCTTTGATATTTTGAACAGTGCTTTCTGATAATTTTGCAAAAGCTGCATCATCAACTTCTAAGAAGTCAAAACCAGAATTTAACAATTGTTCAAGAGGTGGAAGATTTGAATTTCTTCCAGTATTAGCCAAACCATCAAAAAGATTTGAATCATCATTCAAAACTTCTGAATTTTGAGCAGTAACAGACATTTGAGCTCCAAAAGTCATCAAATATTTTTATGTTAATTTAACATAAAAACTAATATTTGATTAAATTATAATAGTGAATAAATCAAACGGTAATTTTTTGAAATATATAGAATTATATAAAACTATATTCAAAAACAACGTTTATTAATTTTATTTTTTGATTTTTGTTAATATTTGGAACGCAATATAATAAAAAATAATCAATTTACAATAACTAAACTTATAAAAAATATAAAGTTATGAAAAATATTTTTTATTAAATAATTTCCATTTCATAAAATACTTCACGATATTTCACGATTATTGTTTGTTTTTCATTTTTTGTAGGGATAGGTCGTG
>JBEICW010000026.1:0-14579 GCA_040383785.1 Ignavibacteria bacterium
TAAGTGAAAAGAAAACATTAGACCAAATACGTGAAAGCCACAAAGCAGCATATATGCCTTGGGATAAAGAGCAAGATGATGAACTTTTGAGACAATTTGTTGATGACGAAAAAATCTCTGAAATTGCCAATTACTTCGGTAGAAGCAGAGGAGCAATTATATCCCGCTTACGCAAATTCGGCATAGAGATTGGGTGAGGAGTATAGTAATTCTTAATTTATATTTAAAAATATTATTTGTAATTAATGATAAAAAATATTAGTTTATATTATGAAAATTGAATGGGACGAAAATAAAAATCAATAAATAAAAAAAAGCATAAAGTGTCTTTTGAAAAAGCATCTTATGTATTTACTGATAAAAATTCACTTACAATTTTTGATGACGAACATTCTGATTATGAAGATAGATGGATTACACTTGGAAAAATAAAAGATAATAGTTTATTAGTAGTTGTATATACTGAAAGAGTTAAAAACAATTTACAAATAATGCGTATAATTTCTGCAAGAAAAGCAAATAAAATTGAAATAGAAGTTTATTATAAACAAATTAATGAGTCAATGATATGAAAAAACATTATGACTTTAGCAATGCTGAGAAGAAAAAATTCTATGTAGAAGGAAATCAAATTGAGTTACCAATTTATATTGATTTTGAAATACAAGATTATTTTTTAAAAATAGCTCAAGAAAAGAATTTAACATATTCTCAAATGATAAATTTGATATTAACAGAAGATAAAAACCTTAAAAATTACAAATTAAATAATTTGAAAAATACTCCAAATCAGCTAGTAGTTTAATTTTTTTGCATGTAATCAATCTAAAAACTTAAACTAATTCCAATTCTTCCAAATGGTTTTTATCTAAATGATTATAACTAATTAATTCACTTTTAATATAAAGAGTATTAGGGTCAATATCAATTTCAGTGTCCCATTCAATAGTATTAGATACTATTTTGGCAGTATTGAATAAACTCAAATCTTGCAACTCTACATATCTACCAATATACAAATGAGGTGCAAAATCAAAGACTCTAATTTCATTATTTGAGTAACTTAACTTGATTTTGTAATCATTCAAAATCTCAATATTTATTAATTTGGGTTTCATAATTTGCATTAGAGGATTAATTTTATTGTCTAATTTTTAACAAAAAAAATGTATTTAATCGTTCTTACTCCCTCTCCAAATCTATGATTTGGGGGGGCTGGGGAGGGGTTTCTTAGTTTTCAATTCAGCAACCATATTTTTAATTTGAGATTCTACCCAATTACTATTTTCAATTATATCTACATTTTTAAATCTTTTTATTTTGAAACCAAAATATTCAAGTTCTTTAGTTCTTAATTCATCATATTCAACTTTATCATCGTGTGAACTGCCATCTATTTCTAATATTAAACCAACTTCTAAACAAACAAAATCTACAATATAAGTATAAATAATATGTTGTCTTCTAAACTTAACTCCCAATTTATCATTTCTAAGTAAATTCCAAAATAATTTTTCTGGATAAGTTTGATTCTTACGATTTTTTAATGCTTTTTGTTTTAAACTTACACACAAAAAAGGGTCGTTATGAGGTGTTTTCATTTAATTTATTTTTTATCTAAGACTAAGAAACCCCTCCCCAACCCTCCCCAAAATAAATTTTGGAGAGGGAGTAAGAAAGGAATTTTATAGTATTTATAATTTAAAATTCACTTATATACTTCTTTTATTAGTATAAAATTGATTATTAAAAAGTATCAATATAAATAAAATCCCAAATAACTTATTATTTAGAACAGCTTTCATAAATGCTTTTTACACAATATTTCATAAATAAACCTCATCATGAGTTCCAATGTCTATCAATCTATTTAAAAAATCATCAACTTTTTCAGATTTTACTTTATTTTCTTTAAAGTCTCGCTCCAAATCATTAGCATCTTTTATAATTGAATTAAAGTAATATTCACGTTTTTCATCTTCAAAATAATCAAATATCTTTTCTTTTTCAATTGTAGGTAATTCAGAAATTTGAGTAATTAAATTTTCTATTTTAGAAGTTGTCAATTCCATTTTATTCTCCTTTAAAATACATTTATTTGACGAATGAAATAATTTTTATTATATTTTATTATTTCTTCCAAAATCCTACTTTTTACAAACTATTCACATTTTCTAAATATATTTGGGCTTGATTTAGGATTTTGCTCTTGTCCTCTGGATTCATTTTAGACCAGCTACTAAGTGGAATTGCCATCCTTTGGTTTTTGGCTAATTTATCCTTGTTTTTGTCAATAAAATTCCAATATAAACTATTGAATGGACACGCCTTTTCGCCAAATCTTGTTTTATAATCATAGTGGCAATTTTTGCAATAATCACTCATATTATTGATATAATTTCCAGACGAAATATAGGGCTTTGTAGCTAATATCCCACCATCTGCAAATTGACTCATACCAATTGTATTGGGCATCTCCACCCATTCGAGTGCATCAATATAAATGCCTAAATACCATTGCTCTATCTCTTTGGGATTCGTCATATTTAGCAAGGCAAAATTACCTGTTATCATTAGTCGCTGTATGTGGTGTGCGTAGGCATAATCCAAAGATTGTTTGATAGTTTTGGACATACAATTCATTTTTGTATTGCCGTCCCAATAAAATTTAGGCAATAGATTTTGATTATCAAAAAAGTTATTTTCAATATAATTTGGAGTAAATTTCCAATAAATCGCTCTTATAAATTCCCGCCAACCAATAATCTGACGCACAAATCCCTCAATCTGAGCAATAGAAATTTCTTCTTTGTTATTCACCCAAAATTCTACTGCTTTATTTACTATTTCGAGTGGTGAGATAAGTTTGGAATTTAGTGCAAATGAAATTCTCGAATGAAACAAAGTCCAATTTTCATTAGACATAGCATCTTGGTATTTGCCAAAATTTTCTAATTGATTTTCCAAAAAATACTCAAATTGCTCTATTGCTTCATTGCGAGTAGCAACCCAAATAAAATTTTCTGGGTCAATACTTCCGATAGTTTTTACATTTTTTTCAGTTAAATTATCTAATATATTCTTAATTTCACTTTTAATATTTTCAGTTTGATTGTATTTACTAATAAAAGGTTTGGGGATTGTAATTTTTTGAGGTAATTTTTTGCGGTTCTCGCTATCGAAATTCCACTTTCCACCAATTGGCTGACCGTTTATCATCAAAATATTATATTCTTTTCTAATTTTGCGATAAAAGCTCTCCATCAAATAAGTTTTTGACTTAGAAAAGTGAATATCCAAATAGTTGCGTTCAGTCAAAAAATGTTCGGTATCATATACTTTTGTTTTGATTCCACTTTCAGTAAGTTTTATAGATAAATCTTTCAATTCTTTATCTAATCTATATTCGTCTGGCGATTGGTATTCAAAAGTGGTATTTTCATCAGATAAAATTGAAATAAATTTTAAAACATTATCTGTAAAATTGTGCTTATTATTTTCATCGTCAAATTTGATGTAAATTACATTGTGTCCTAATGACTTGAGTTTTTCAGCAAATTGACGCATTGCCAAAAAGAAAGCTACAATTTTTTGTATATGATGAACAGTATAGTCAGTTTCAGATTTTGATTCGATAAATAGGTAAGATATATTATCTTCAGTTTCGCCAAACCAACCATGATTGATATTTAGTTGGTCACCAAGTATTAAACGGATATTTTTCATTAATTTCAAGTTTGTTATAATTTTTATTTCTAACATGATTAACTGCTAATAAACACTAAACTTGACAACTAATTGTATTTTATAGAGATTTAATTATTTTTAAGTAATTATTTCAAAAAAATAATTTAATCTGAAAATTTTTATTAAATATTACAACTCTTAATTTAATAAAGTAATACATGTTTCAATTTCTTTCAAAGTTCTTGTTTTTAATTCTTCGAAATTAACACCTTCTAAACTATCATTTTTTTCTAATTCTACAGATAAATAGTATAAATTTACCATACAGCATGAAGACGCTGAGCCTTTTAGTTTATGAACGATAAATTGATAACCAGTTTTATCATTTTCAATTAATGAACGTTCAAATTCTTTTGGAAACTCATCACTAAGAAATTCGGTCATCATAGTCACTATCATTTCAAAAGCTTCTTGGTTATCATATACTCTTTCCATTAAAGCATTTTTGTCAAATGACATATTTTTTGTCTCATTTTTAATTATTTGCATACTGTCCATTTTTTCGCCTGATAACCATTTAACCAACATTTCTTGAATATTATTTGAAATAACTGGTTTAGATATATAATCACTCATTCCTGCTTCAAGGCATCTTTCTCTTTCACCTTTTATAGTACCAGCAGTAAGTGCTATAATTGGAATATCCGCACCTACTTCTAATTGTCTAATTTCCCTTGTTGAGTCATATCCATTCATTATAGGCATTTGAATATCCATAAAAATTATGTCTGGTTTGACTAATTTAGTTTTTTCTATTGCTTCTTCTCCATTTCTAGCTTCGAAAACTTCACAATTATTCATAACCAAATTTAAGATAGATTTTACCAAAAGCATATTTACGTCATTATCTTCAACTATCAATATTTTATAAGTTTTACTAACTGAAAAGACATTATGACTCAAATCATCGTTGTCTGATTTGGCTGTATTAACCATAATTCCATCTCTATTATGATAAATTAGATTAATTGATTTAATTAACCAATCTAAGTTTATTGGCTTCATCATAGAATAATTAACTTGATATTGTTTACAAGCATTATCAATTACTTCATTGTCTGATGAACTATGTAAGAAGATGATGGGCTGTTTTCTAGAATCTAAATTAAATTTTTCTCGTATGTTTTTAATTACTTCAATTCCATCAATATGTGGCATATTATAATCAATTATAATAAAGTCATAATGATTCTTGCTAATATTTTTGAGTCCATCTATCCCATCTTCCGATTCGTCGCAGTTGATTGAAAGTAATTTTAACATGTCTTTAATGATGGTTCTGTTGTATTTATTGTCATCTATCACCAAAGCATTTGTATAATTTGTTTCGTTTACTAACTCTTCTTTAAAACCATCTTCAACTTTAACTTTCACAACAAAACAAAAATCACTACCTATTCCAATTTCACTTGAGATTTGAATCTGACTGTCCATTAGCAACAACAACTTATTAGTAATTGATAACCCTAAGCCAGTACCACCATATTTACGAGTAGTAGTGGTATCTTCTTGCTCAAATGATTCTAATATTTGACCAAATTTGCTATTTTCTATACCAATTCCCGTATCTTTAATCGAAAATCTAATATTTATAAAGTTTGATTTATTACCAAATTCATCTGTTCCTTCAACAGAATTAATATTTTTTATACTTAATGATACTTCTCCTTTCTCTGTGAATTTTACAGCATTGTCCATTAAGTTAATTAAAATTTGCCTTAATCTTACAGGGTCAGAATATATAAATCTTCCTATTGTATAATCTAAATCAAGTAATACTTCAAGTTGTTTTTCGTAAGCTTTAAATTTTATTACATCTACTACTTTACTTATAAGGTCATATAAATCAATTTTTTCAATATTTAAAAATAATTTGCCAGATTCAATTTTAGAGAAATCAAGAATATCATTAATTAAATCCATTAATGTAGTAGCGGATTTATTTACCGAGTCCATATATTGTCTTTGTAAATTGTCAAGTTCCGTGTTCATCAATAAATCTGTAAATCCTATCACGCCATTAAGTGGAGTTCTAATTTCATGGCTCATTTTTGCAAGGAATTCAGATTTAGCTCTACTTGTCTTTTCAGCTTTTTCTTTTGCTTTAATTAATTCAACTTCATATTCTTTAAGTTTAGTTATATCTGAAGCAACGCCTATATAACCTATGATTTCACCAAGTGAATTTTTTTGTGAAGTTATAATAAGTTGAACTTTAAATTGCATACCATTTTTCTTTACATAAGTCCATTCTTTAATGTCATATTCACCTTTTTTAGCTTTAAACACAAGAACTTCAAAACCCTCAACATTTTCATTATATTCATTAAAAATTTCTTCAGCACTATTTATAATTTCTTCTTCAACATGTAAAATTGCTGGTGAACTCAATCCAATCATGTCAATTGCTTTATAACCAAGTAAATTTTCAGCACCTTTATTAAAATGTGTTATTATCCCGTCCAAATTAGTAACTATAATTGAAACCTGAGTGGTAGAATCTAATATTGAAATTAAATTCTGATTTAATACTGTTATTTCATGCTGTAACTCTACCTCTTTGGTAATCTCTTGATGAGTTCCATACATCATTAATGGTTTGCTATCATCTGCCCAAGTGAACACTTTTCCTCTAACTAATACCCAAACCCAATATCCATCTTTATGTTTCATTCGAGATTTGGTTTCATAATAATCAATTTGACCCGCAAAGTGACTATTTAAAATTTCTGAGGATTTTTCTAAATCTTCAGGGTGAGCAAATCTTACCCAAGTATTTATATCAATTGGTTCAAGTTCGGAAAGTTTATAGCCAATTATTTCAGCCCATCTTTCATTAAAAATGGTTTCTCCTGTTTGAACATTCCACTCCCATGTACCAGCATTTGTAGCTTCTAATATTTGGTTTAGTCTTTTTCTATCTTCTGCTAGTTCAATTTCTAATATTTTTCTTTCATTAATATCTTGCAATGTACCGTATAATCTAACTGCTTTTCCATCTTTAAATTCAACATTGCCAATAACTCTTACCCAAAGTTCCTGTTCCTGAAAATTAACAAACTCAAGTTCTAAATCATAAGGAGTGCCGTTTATAATTGCTTCATTCACTACTTCATTAATTTTATTTCTACTATAACCTTCTTTGTAAAAGTTAGCTGCGATTTTCAAATTTGGATTATAATATTCATCTACACCGTATATTTCTTTAGTAATTTGAGACCAAAATATTTCATTTTTGATTAAATCAATTTCCCAGTATCCAATTCTCGCAATTTTGTTAGTTTCTTCTAATATTTCTTTAGTAGTTTTTAGTTCATTAATATAAGTTATTTCATTAGTAAGATTAGTTCCAAATGCATTAATTTGTCCATTTATAGTATTACAATTCCATTTTAAAATAAGAATTTCATTTTTCTTTGTAATAAAGCGAACTATAAAATTAAATACTTTCTCACCTAAATTTAAAACTTCCATTGCTTTGTAAACTACTGGCAAATCCTCAGGATGCATAAACTCAAAGAATTTTTGGGAGTATAATTCTTCCTTAGAATAACCTAATAATTCAGACCAAGAATTGTTTATTTTGATGAAATTTCCTTCAAAATCTGCAATACAAAATAATTCTGTAGATATCTCAAAAAAATTCTCAATTAATAGCGATTGTTCTTTTTGGTAAGTAATATCTTCATTAAATATTATAATACCGCCAATTTTAGAACCATCAACATACCAAGGAGCAATTTCCCATCTAAGCCATTGAATAGTACCGTCAAATCTTACAAACTTGTCTTCATCACTATTGAAAAATTCACCATTTAAAGCTCTTTGATGATACTTTTTCCATTCATCACCTATTTCTGGGAATAATTCATAATGCGAAACTCCATTTATTTCTCTATTTTGTAAAGAATATTCTTCTTTCCATTTTAAAGATGCAGCAATATAACACATATTGTTATCCAATAGACAAATAGCAATAGGAGCTTGCTCAATAAATGAAATTAAATCTGAATTATATTGGATTTCTTTTAACATAATTGGATAATAATAAATAAAAATTAAAATATTTTACAAAGATAATTAAAAAGTTGCTTAATTGCGAAATATTATTCCAAATAGTATAATTATTTTAAAACAAAAAAAGACTGGCGATTTCTCACCTGTCTTTATTTGTTATTATTCTACTAAAATCATCTTACAAAGGAATATTGCCGTGTTTTTTTGTTGGGTTTTTATCTACTTTGTTTTCTAAAAACTTGAATGCTTCTATTAGTCTTGCTCTTGAATATTTTGGCTCAAATACATCATCTAAATAGCCATAAGAGGCAGCTATATATGGATTGGCAAACTTTTCATTATATTCGTTAATTAATTCTGCTTCTTTTGCTACTTTATCTTCGGCAGCGTCCATTTCTTTTTTATAGATAATCTCTACAGCACCTTTTGCACCCATTACAGCGATTTCGGCTGTGGGCCAAGCAAAATTAAAATCACCACGGATATGTTTACTACTCATTACGTCATACGCACCACCATAAGCTTTACGTGTGATTAACGTTACCTTTGGCACAGTTGCCTCGCAATATGCGTAAAGTAACTTTGCACCATTTGTAATAATTCCACCCCACTCTTGGACTTTACCAGGCATAAAACCAGGTACGTCTTCAAGTGTCAATATTGGAATGTTAAACGCATCGCAAAAGCGAATAAATCTCGCAGCTTTGCGTGAAGATTCAATATCAAGAACTCCTGCTAATACCGCCGGTTGATTAGCAACCACACCAACAGAACGTCCACCAAGGTGCATAAATCCAACTACAATATTACCTGCGTAATCTTGATGCACTTCCAAAAACTCGCCATTATCTGCCAAAGAATGAATTACATCTTTAATATCATAAGGTTGATTTGGATTTGCAGGAACAATATAAGTCAAATCATCATTAAGTCTATTAATTGGGTCATTATTTTGAGCAAATGGTGGCATTTCTGTATTATTTGCTGGAATATACTTCATCAACTTTTTAACTATTTCGATTGCCTCTAAACCATCTTCCGCTGTGAAATGTGCAACTCCACTTTTTGTACTATGAACACTAGCACCACCCAACTCTTCGGAAGTTAATTCTTCGTGAGTTACTGTCTGCACAACCTTAGGTCCAGTTACAAACATATAAGAAGTATCTTTTACCATAATTACAAAGTCTGTAATTGCAGGCGAATAAACCGCACCCCCAGCACATGGTCCCATTATTAAAGATAATTGAGGCACCACGCCAGAAGCAAGTGTATTTCGCACAAAAATATCCGCATAGGCACCCAGCGAAACTACGCCCTCTTGAACTCGCGCCCCACCAGAGTCGTTAAGTCCAATTACAGGATAGCCATTTTTCATAGCCATATCCATAATTTTGCAGATTTTTTTGCCATGTTGCTCCGATAAACTTCCACCCAAAACCGTAAAATCTTGAGAATATAATACAACTTTTCTTCCATTAATATCACCAAAACCAGTTACCACACCATCGCCCAAAAATCTTTCTTCGGCTCCAGTATTACTCATAGCCAAGCCATCAATTTCTCTGAAAGTGCCAGCGTCAATTAACTGCTCAATTCTTTCACGTGCAGTTAATTTACCTTTTGAGTGTTGCGAGTCAATTCTTTTCTGACCTCCACCCATTAGCGATTGCTCTTTTAATTCATTCAATCGCTGTATTTTTTTATCGATTATTTCGTTATTATTCATTGTTTTGTGTTAATTAAATTGATTTATATAGTTTTTATAATAATACATCCTATTTCTGAACTGTCCAGAATACTCTACCAATATACCTTTTTCTTCAAATAGTCTAACTAATTCACCAGCTGATTTTGCAGTTAAACTACATTGATTTTGAACATCTTTGATATTTACAACCGGTTGTATCAATAAATAATTATGTAAAATAAATGCACTAGTAATTCTTTTCCCAAATTCATTTTTGATTGTTTCTTCATTGGAATTTTTAATTTCAATTACTTTTTTTAATGTTTCAACAGACTTTGCAGAAGTTTCTGCCACCCCTACTAAAAAATACTTTATCCATTGTTTTATATCATTTTGTGTTCTTACTTTCGTGAGATTGTTATAATACAAATTTTTATCAGCTTCAAAATAACGCGATAAGTATAATAATGGTTTGATTAATATTTTTTTTTCAATCAAGAACAAAGTAATTAAAAGTCTTCCAATTCTACCATTTCCATCTAAAAATGGATGAATTGTTTCAAATTGGTAATGAATAATAGCTGCTTTGATTAATATTGGAATTTCTAAATTATCATTATGAATAAATTTTTCCAAATCACCAATTAATTCATTTAAATGATCTTGATGTGGAGGAATAAAAACTGCATCATTAAGACTGCCCCCACTTACCCAATTTTGACTTTTACGGTATTCCCCTGGGGTTTTCTTTTCTCCTCTAACTCCACTCATTAGCAATCTATGCGTATTTAATAAAACTCTCGAAGAAATTGGTAATTCTTTTAAGTTGTCTATTGCAGTATTTAAAGCATTTGTATAATTTTGCACTTCCAACCAGTCATCTTTTCTTTCAGCGCTTATATTTTCTTCTGAAAGAAATGCTTCATCAAATTGAGTTTGTGTTCCCTCAATTTTATTAGAAATTACAGACTCTTTAGTAATATGTAAATGAATAAAAATATCAATATTAGGCACTAACAAAGCGTAAGAATTAAGTTGACCTAATTCAAAGGAAGCTTTTTCTAATAAAATATTTATTTTAGAATCTGTCCAAAACCAATCTTTGTTAATTATATTTGGTAAAAAATACTTATAATTAATACTTTGTCTTAAACTTCCTGAAATAAAGTCTTCTATATTTATTTTTTCTGTTAAATTCATAATTTTTCAAAAAGTAAAATAAGAATCTCACTATTTTACTTTAATGCCTCCAAAGTAAAATAAGAATCTCACTATTTTACTTTAATGCCTCCAAAGTAAAATAAGAAAATGAAATTTCTGATAAATTTACTCCAGCGTTATCAATACTGCATCTTTTTCGACTGCGGTGCCTTCTACTGCTGTGATAGATTTCACTACTCCATCAAATGGTGATGCTAAAGCATTTTCCATTTTCATTGCTTCTATTACGATTAATTTGTCGCCTTTTTTGACTGCTGCTCCAACTTCTGTATTGATTTTTACTACCAAACCAGGCATAGGTGATTTGATTATCGGATTTTTCACTTTTTTAGAACCAGACTTTTGAATTATCTTTTCTAAAGCAACTTGTGATTCAGTTTTGATACTATATTTATAAGTAAATCCGCCAGTATTTAATACTACTTCATTAGTGGATTTTGAGTATTTTAAACTATAATTTTTGTTGTTAATTTTTACAAATAAAACATCACTTCCAACTTTTTTTATCTCTTCGATTAGAAACTCTTTTTCGCCTACTTTGACTACATTTTTATTAAATTTATCAATGCTTGCACTTAAAGTGCTATTTTCAGAATTTATTAAATATTTTTCTATTAATGTATTTAAATTTTGATTCATTGTGTTACTCTTATTATTAGTCATCATCTTACTCCTTTCTCATATTTAAGTTATTCATTTTCCAAGAGTTCAAACTCGGAGTTACATCAGTTTTTATAATTTCTTCATCTGGTCTATTAAATAAATATGTTACCAATGCTGCTAATTCATCTTCATTTTCATATTTTTTGGCTTTAAGTGCCTCGAAATCATAATGATTTGGAATATATCCAGTATCAAAATATCCATTTCTAAATCTATCATCTTCAAATACATCAATCAAAAATGGAATAATATTAGAAAATCCCAATAATTGATAATTTTTCAATGCAGTTATCATTTTTTCTGCTGCATCATCCCTATCTTTGCCATAAGTGATTAATTTCGATAACATTGGGTCAAAGTGCAAACTAATCTCTGTATTATTTTCAATACCGGTATCCACTCTCACACCATTACCAAATGGCTCTTTTAAATAAGCAATTTTACCAATATCTGGCATAAAGTTGTTCAAAGGGTCTTCTGCGTAAATTCTACATTCAAATGAATGTCCACGTAGGACTATATCCTCTTGTTTGAAACTAAGTGGATAGCCCGCCGCAACTCTAATCTGCTCTTTTGCAAGGTCAATACCAGTAATTAATTCAGAAACTGGATGCTCTACTTGAAGTCGCGTATTCATCTCTAAGAAATAAAAATTCTTATTAATATCAAGCAAAAATTCAATTGTACCTGCGTTTACATAATTGCAAGCTTTGGCTGCATCAATAGCAACTTTACCCATTCTTGCTCTCAAATCTTCGTCTAATACTGTAGAAGGTGCTTCTTCAATTACTTTTTGATGGCGTCTTTGGATAGAACAATCTCTTTCACCCAAAAACACATAATTTCCGTGTTCATCAGCAATTATCTGAGCTTCGATATGTTTTGGATTTAGTATATATTTTTCCATATAAACCAAATCATCACCAAAAGCTTTAATTGCTTCCCTTTGAGCCGCTTCATAATTCTCTTGAAACTCTTCAGCTTTTTCTACTACTCTCATACCTTTACCACCGCCACCGGCAGCAGCTTTGAGCAATACAGGAAAGCCAATTCCTTCAGCAATTTTTATCGCTTCTGCAAAATCAGTTACTTTTGAGTTATGACCTGGTACGATTGGTACTCCTGCCTTAATCATTATTTCTCTTGCACCAGTTTTGCTCCCCATAGATTCAATTGAATGAGAATATGGTCCTATAAATTTTATCCCACTATCTTGGCATAATTTACTAAATCCAGCATTTTCCGATAAAAAGCCATAACCAGGGTGGATTGCTTCGGCACCGTTTTCTTTTGCTACATTTATAATTTTATGCATATCAAGATATGCTGCTTTGGGTGTTTCTGCCTCAATTTCGATAGCATAAGTTGCATATCTAACAAATGGCATTTCTTTATCTACTTTGTGATAAATTGCAATAGTTTCAACGCTTAATTCTCTTGCAGCGTTTATTACTCTAATTGCTATTTCACCACGATTAGCTACTAATATTTTTTTGAACATTCTTGCTTTATTATTTAATATTTTCTAATTTTTTTTATTTGAAATTGATTTAAAGACATTAAGTAACTATGTTTAGACGAAAATTAATTAAGTCTATTCAAAACTGTTAAAAATTTCATTAAAATTAAATCCACCAATAACTCTATCTTTGTATATTTGTTTAATTGAACTTTTTGCTTGCTCTAATTCTGATGACCTAATTCCATAATCTATAGAACTCCATGCCTCCAAAAAGGCTGCAAAATCGTCTAATCCTTTTAATAAATTTCCATCATAAGGATTAAATCTATCCTCGTTATACTTTAAGTTAATATCATCTGGGCTAACAGTTTGACCATCTAATATTTTGGTAGAAAATTCAGACTGTGTAAAAAACTTAATTTCAGGTAACCAATGAGGTTCTAAATTTGGATAAATCTCTGCTTCCGTTAATTGCTTTTCAATTCTGCGGATTTCCTCCTGCATACCAGGTACGGACATTTTTACAGGTTTGATTATATCTCTTGTTAGTGCCTCAGGCAAGTCATGAAAAAGTCCTCCAAAGAAATTATTATAAATTCTTTTTGGTGCTGGATTTTCCATTCTTTTGTTACAAAATAAGATAATGTTGCAACCAACATCACGTGTCCCAAAACAGATGTTTTAGGAATGCGAGGCAAATGCCCCCACCGCACTTGGTAGCGTAACTCGGCACATAAATCTATGAAATTTTTGATATTTTGTTTTTTTAATAATTTATTAATACCAATCAAATCTGAATATGAATAAAGGTCTTTTCCAAGTTCAATTTCTATATCTCGAATTTGGTAGCCATTTGGATTAGCGTCTCTTACAATTTGAAATTCCCAGTAGCTCGAATATCTATGAGAAGCATTTAATATCCTCAATTCTAATTCTGGTATATAGCCATCTTCCAATAAATAACGCTTAAATTCTTCTTTGATTTCTGGATTACCAATAGAACTTTCAACTTCATTATAAATCATTGTATTTAGCTTTTGAACTAATTTTGCATTTTTTGACAATTCTCTAAATACTGGAGATTGAATATCTGAAATTATAATTCTACGCAAAAACTCATAAATGCCACCCTTAATTATTGCCAGCCAATCTATAGTAGCACCATTATCTTCTTCGTATTTTGCCAATACATAAGCAATAATCATTTTATGAGAATGTTTATCAATTTGTATCAATGGAGTAGGGCGGAGTTTGTCGTTCCATCTTTCGATAGAAAATGACTTAAAAATCAATTCTATTAGTTCTTTTTTTATCATAATTCAATATCAAATATATTTTTTTGAATGTTGTCATTTTTAACCTTGCAAAATATTGATTTTTTTGCTAAACACCACAAATTATTAATTTCTTACGATTTATTTTTGTATAAATAAAAAAAAATAATTTATAAATTTAGATTGATTTATTGTTAAAACCATTTATTTTTCCCAAAAGTGTAACTTTTTGAAAATAATTTTGTCATTTACATTATGAAATGTAAATAATTAAAATTATTTTTTATATTTGTATAAGTAATTGAGTAAATAAAAATAAAGGTTTGGAAATGAAAAAAATTATATACATTTTGTTACTATTGGTTTCTTTTAATGTTTCATTTTCAAAAGATAATTTTAACCTAATTCCACTCTCTATAAGTTATAATGGTGCTGTCGCTAAAGACAGCACTATTATATTTTATGGAGATTATGGAACTTGTAAAATTAGCAAAGACAATGGCGA
>JBEICW010000027.1:0-14568 GCA_040383785.1 Ignavibacteria bacterium
TAATTTAAAGAATTAAAAAAAACTAATGGCTGATAATACAGAAATATTGAACGAAGAATTAGAAAACACTGTCGAAAATGGTTTCGATAATGGTGAGAATAAAGATATTGACTTTAAAAAATATATTAATTACTTAGTAATTGGTGTAGTATTAATTTTAGTTGTTGTAGGTGGATATTATTATAATAATTCAAGAATAGCAGAGCAAAACACTGCTGCTCAAAAAGAATATGATAAAATCGAAGAATTATTAAAAACAGAAGACTATGATAAAGCTTTAAATGGTGGTATGACTACTGGAGGTAAAACTATAGGTTTATTGGCTTTAGTTAATAACTATAGTTCTACAGAATTGTCAAATACTGCTGCTTTACACGCAGGTTATATTTTATTAGAGAAAAATCAATCTTCTAAAGCAAAAGAAATGTTTGAAAAAGCTATGACTTCTGGATCTGAAGTAGTTAAAATGGGTGGAAATGCAGGAATGGGTGCAGCATTTGAGTCTGATAAAAATCATGCAGAAGCAGCTAAATATTATGAAGTAGCTGCAGGTTTGACTTCTCAAAAAACAACAAGCGGAAAATATAAATATTTTGCTGCAATAAACTATGAATTAGCAAAAAACAAAGAAAAATCAATTGAACTATACAAAGATTTAATTAATGAAGACCAATTTTCAGAATTTGCTGGTTTATCTAAGATAGCATTATCTAAAATTGGCATAGATTTTGACTAATTTACTTTAGTTAGTAATGCCTAAAAATCTTAAGATATTTAAGAATAAATTTTAAAAATAATTCCAATAAAGAAAGAAATCAAATTGCAATTAGAAAATAACATAGTAAATAAAAATAATAACTTTAATAAATTTTTAATTAATAAATATTCGTATATTGGAGGATCTATGAAACGATTTATTCGTTTGTTCCTATTTGTAGCTATAGCTGCAATGTTCGGATACAATCTTGAGGTAGCACAAGCACAACCCCAAGCTTATGTATCAGGAAGGATTGCTCCGGGTGATGTAAGGATTTTCTCTAAAGACTCTACATATATATTTAACAATCAATATATAGTAGCTGGTACCCTTATTATTGAACCTGGAACGAGAATTCTATTCAATCCACAAGGTAAGCTAGTGGATTCAGTTGGTGGTAGAATTATCGCCGATGGTAGTGCTTCTGCAACTTACAAATCAAATCCAACAGTTGGTGGGGTTACAACTAATCCTATGGCAACTCCTTTTAGCTCAACTAATCCATTAGGTTGGACTGGTTATGCTGATTTGAACTATGCTCTTTATGGTAATGGTTTGGCTGGCTTAGATAATACTATCAAAGTTACGTCAACAAGAGATTTGACTGTTAACCCAGTTAAATATAACCATATTTTTAATGTATTGGTAAATAAGACTACAAGAAAGGTAACTAACTTGTTAGATCCAGCTTATGTACCTGCAGCTAACGAAGAAATTATTCCTTACGAAACTGCGATGATGTTATATCATAGTAGAATGGGTGTTGACCCTAATTCAGATTTAAATTTGAATACAAGAACTTGGAATAGATTAGGTGCTAAATCTGTAGAAATTACAACAGGTCAAATTAAATTTATTGGTTCACCAATAGGTAACAGTTCAAGAGAATGGGGTCATATAGTAATATTACCTGGTGCGAGAGCAGCATTCTTTAGAAATGTAAGATTTGAAGGTATGAAAAAAGATACTACAGTTGATGATAAACAAGTTTATAGTTTATTACCAAGATACACAGGTGATGTAACTGATTGGGTTGCTGTAAATAATAGAATTAAAAATTTATCTAACGGTTCTGGTGGTGCGATTACTACGTTTTCATCAAGAACATGGTTATTAGATTGCGAATTCGTAAATAATCAAGCAAGACACAAAGGTGGTGCGGTTCAATTCTTACAAAGACCAAATGGTATTATTGCTCAAAATGCTTTACCTGCTGGTTCATTCTATGCAATTAACAAAAACCCAAATATTATAAATGCTGATGGTACTCCATCAACTATTAATAATGCAGTACCTTTTATAGATGCAATAGATGAAAACATAGTAGAGCCATTAACAGATGGTGATAGACAAGCTTATGATGACGCTAGAACTGCTATATTATTAGGTCGTGTTAGAAATTTAACATTTGATAAAAATAAATTAGTTTTAGCAAAATATGGAGCTGTTTTGGTAGGTAATCCTCCAAGAACAATTACAACTGAGTTGTTAGACGTTCCTGCTGACTTCCCACAATCTTATGGTAACTTAACTTATGGTGGAGCAGTATACCTTGCTGGTGAAACTGGTTTGTCTGCTAATAAAATTGAAGTTGGTTTAGGTGTAAATAATAGTATTAATATTGGTGGTAATATTGTAAATTTCCCAGCAGCTGATAAATTTGTTGCTACTGGAAATACTGCAAATAACTATCAAGCAAATCAAGCAACTTTAGGTGCGAGAGGTGGAGCTATCTACGTTGGTTATAATACTTCATTAATTATTTCTGGTAAATTAATCTCTAACGAAACTAAAGTACCTGAAATAGTGAAAGTTGATTCTGAAATAGTAGGTACTTACTCTTGGGGTGGTGCCATTTATACTGAAAATACTACAGGTAGATTACAAGTTTATGGTGGTCCTGCAAGAGACGCTATAAATAACTCAACAGAATTTACTGGTAATAAATCAGGTAGAGGTGGTGCGATTGCAGTTGATGGTAATACTGACGCAACTACTTCGCCAGTAATTGGTGGTTCCGATGTAACTGTAAATACAAGAGATTTAGGTTTTAATATTATATTTGAAAATAATACTGCAACAGCTCATGGTGGTGCAATTTATTCTGAAAGAAGAACAACAATTAATGGTGCTGGTGGTGTTACTGCTGGTGGCTTAATTGGTTACGGTGGTAAATATGGTGTAAGAATTTTAAATAACAGTGCCGGTTATTCTGGTGGTGGTTTAGATGTAAATATTCCTAATGGTTCTTCAATTACTGTAGCACAAAGAGCTTCAGTTTTAGTAAGAGCTAAATTTGAAGGTAATCAAGTTGGTACAAACATTACTGGTACAACAAGACGTTTAGTTAGAGGTGGTGGTGCAGTTTATGCAATCAATTCTGATTTAAACATTGTTAAAGGTGTTGAATTTACAAATAATTCTACTCACAATGGTAATGGTGGTGCGGTTTCTTTAGTATCTCCAGATTTGAATATCAGAAGATACTTTGTAACTGATTTAGATGAAGTAGTTGATAATAATGGTGATGGCGTTTATGATGATTATAATTCTGAAAACAATACTTTCACTTTCAACAATCCATTGTTTAGTCCAGATACAAGAATGATGACAAGATTCATTGGTAATAAAGCTACTTATGATGCTGACTATATTGCATCAGTATCTTCTACTGGTACTACTCAGTTTCAAATTGGTGTTGTAAATGATGTTAAAAAAAGACACGAACAAGTAAACTTGCCTGAAAATGGTATTGGTTTAGGTGGTGGATTATATATTTTAGATGTTCAAAGTAAAGATAGAGCAAACAGAGCGGATTCAGTTAACTTTAACCGTGTAAGAATGCAAAATAATGAATCTTATACAGGTGCTGCACTTTATTCTGATAACTATGATTTAAAATTAATCTTTAACAGATCGTTAATTACTGGTAATAAAGCAATGTCTGATATTGGAATTGCACAAAACCACATTACAGGTGCTGTAGTTAAAGATAATAATAATGTAATTAGTGAAAACCAAGCTTCTCACGATTTGGCATCTGCTGTAATTTATGGTGAAGTTCAAGGTCCATTACCTTCTTATTTATATTCAGAAGCAGCAAACTCTATCTACAATAATGATGGTAGATTCTTAATTAGATTACCTGATGCACCAATTACTAAAGGTGTTTTGGCTGGTCAATTAGGTTTAGGTTTTGGTGGTACTGATACTTTAAGAGGTAACTATTGGGGTAGAACTGAAGCAAACGTAAATATGTTTGTAACAAATGACCAAGGTTTTTCACCTGTAACAATGGAAACTTTCTTTATTGATTCAGATGGTGAAAATCATTTACCTTATAGAGTAACTACTGACCCTGCTGATTTAAGAACACAAGGTCCTTTTGAGTCTATTTATAGATATTCATATACTCCAATTAATTTAGATAACGGTGCTGATGAAAATACAGCAGCAGCTGGTACTATTCCTGATAGAGTATTAATGTCTGGTAGAATCTATGATTTATATGATAAAACTACAGATATTAAAACAGCTGATTATTCTGCAAGAAGAATGGCTCCAATTGAAGATTTTGCTGTAGGTATTCCTCAATCTATAAGAAGATTTAATACTGCAACAAATCCATCAAATGGTAAATATGTAAAAAGAACTATAAGAGATCCTTATTGTTTAGAAGCAACAGATGATCAAGGTAATGCTTTATATCCATTCTTTACTCAATTACAAGATGAGTGGAGAGCTGATAAACAAGGTGCTTTCTATCACCCAATTGGTTATCCTTTATATTTAGAAACTGTTGTTGATTATGATGGTATTGCTGAAAATAGTAATCATGATCCTTTATTATTAAATGAAACAGTATTCTTCGTTATCAATGAAACTACTGGTGATTTTATAAGAGCTAATTTTGGTCAAGTTTCTGAAGATGCTCCATTAAGAGAGAACTTTAGAGCAAGAGTAGAATTAGTACCAGATTCAACAAATAGAAATCCTAATTCTACATTTAGAAGAACTACAGAAGGTTTAGCTAACTTTGGAATCGGTTTCCCGTTATTATCAGAATTAAACAAAAATCCATATAATGAAGACTTAGGTACATTAATGGGTAGAAAATATACTAATAATTTTGATGCATTAGGTAATGCCCCTAATATTTATAGCAATAGACCAGCTGTATCTACTCCAGAAACATATTTTGCTGGTGAGAGATATAGAGCTTTACCTGTAAATGTTGGTGATAATATTAGAGTTGTTTCTAGATCAGTATTGTGGAAAGAAGGCGCTATCAATGCTTATAATGATGGTATTTCTTTCAGAATAACAAGATCAACTGTACCTGCAGAATTTACTGGTAATGCGGTTAAATTAGCTACTGATACATTAACAAGAATTGTACCTTCTCAATATCCAAATAGACAAGCAGCTGGCTTGATGGATACATTAAAAATTACAGAATTTTTGAATAAAGTATTTATTACTGAAGATAGAGAATATCCTCAAGCTCCTGGTACATACTCTGGTATATCTTTACCAATTTATGGTCAAGGTAGAGATTCGATATTTGCAATTACTGCAAGAGATACTAATCAATTCTATGATCCAAGATCATTAGTAGCTGGAGATAAATATACTGGCTTACAATACGAATGGGCAGTAGATAATAATTCTGGTTTAAAAAATTGGTTAATGGCAGATACAACTTATGCTAATGAAACTTTAAATAATCCTAAAGATGAAGCTAAAGGTTTTGTTCACTTTAAAGGTCGTCCAACTAATCCATATATAGTTCCTGGTGGTGAGAATGTTTATGTATCAGTACAAAACTTCCCTCCTCATGCAAGATTAGTTGATATAATTAAATCTTCTGGTTTATATACTGAAGATCAATTATCAAAATTAGTTGAAAAATTCCCTTCATATTTCCATGCTCCTAAATATGAAACAGATAATACAAAAGATATTGCAAGATATTTACAACAAGATTCAATAGATTTTGGAACTAACTTTAAATCTACTTATGATTTTAAATTATTAGTTGTTGACTCTATACCAGTAATTTTCCCTGATGATTATGCAGGTGAAGTTATACTTAGAAGAGAAACAGATGGTAGTGTAGTAGATACATTAGCTAATTATCAACCTTCAATATTGACTTGTGCAAAAACAGAAGATGGTAAATTAATAGCTAATTTAACAGATAAATTAAGATTCCAAGTTGATATTAATTCAGATGATGAAGCAGAAGACGAAGCGGCAAGAACACAACATAACTGGGATTTCCGTTATGGTCAATCTTCTTACAGTTTCAAAAACTTAATGTCAAGTGGTGGTACTGATGCAAATAGAATTGATATTATTTCTGACACTACATTTGTATTAGATGAATTTGGTGCTATTGATACTTTAATTACTCAATCTCGTCCAGGTTGGTTAAATAACAAATATTTAGTAAAATATGGTGAAGATACTTTAACTGATGGTTTTGGTCAAGATTATATTACTAAAGGTCAATTAAATATTAGAATAGCAAGAGATGAAGCTATTTCATTATTAACACCAAAAATTGATATTAATAATCAAGAATTAAATACTGATACTACATTTACTATAATTATGCACGATGGTCATGGTGGTAAAACTACAGAAACTTATGAAGTATTCATCAACATAGCTCCAGTAATTACTACTAATACATTACCAAACGCAGTTGAAGGTAGAGATTACCAACAAGGTCCTGCTAATTTTGATGATACTGATCCAAATTCTCAAATGTTAGATTCTGCAAAAAGAATTACAGCATTTGACAGAAATTTTGGACAAAAATTAAGATATGAATTGATTTACGCAAGTGATTCAAGAACAGAAATACCTAAAGATCCTTGTTATCCAGAAGCTGGTTCATGGGATTTAACAGGTTTAAAAACTACACCAAATTGGTTAAAAATTAATCAAGAAAGTGGTTTGTTATATGGTAAGCCTGGAATTAAAGATGCACCTAAAACAGATAAAGTTACTGTATTAGTATATGATTTAAATGGTAGTGTTGTTGGTTTATCAGATTTAAAACAATTTGATATGATAGTTGAACCTGCAGATCACAAACCAAGATTAGCTGGTATACCTAGTGCAGAATGTTTTGAAATAGGTAAATCATACAGTGATACATTAATAGTTACTGATTTAGATTTATTAAGAGATGCATCAACTGGTTTTACTGAAAAATTAACTTTATCAGTAGTATTACCTACTTCAGGTTTTGAAGTAAGTCCTTCTACTATTGATGGTCCATTAGGTAATGATACAGTTAAAGTTGTTTTAAGATCTTTACCTGGTGCAAATCCAACTTTAGGTCCTGATAATAGAGTAACTATTATTGTTAGAGCTACAGATTCTAAAGGTAATACTTTTGATATACCTGTAAAAATTAAGGTATCTAATGAAACTAATTTCTCTGCAAACGTAAAAGTTTCTAATAGTATTGGTGCTTTCCAAAATTTAATTTTTGGTGTAGGTGCAAATGCTACTACAGGTGATGGAACAGATGGTAGAGAAAACGGTACTTTAGATCCTAACTATTGTGAATTTGAATTAGCTAATTATCCACCTATTGATGCATTTGACTCAAGATGGACTATACCAACTATTAACGGTACAGCAAGAAGTATTTACCCTGCTCAAATTTCTCAAGATCAAATATGGATTGGTAAAATTCAACCAGGTGGAGAAACAGGTGGAACTTCTAACTATTATCCAATTAAAATATCTTGGAATTTAAGTGAAGTACCTGCACCAAGTAATACTACTGCTAACCCTACTGGTTCAGTGTTCTACTTAAGAGATGCAACTTCAAATGGTTCATTGTTTAATATCAATATGAATACTGGTGAAACAAGATTAACACAAGGTTTCATTTATGATGAAAATGGTGGCGTGGCAACATTAACAATTAATCAAGCTTCTATCGATGCGTTTATTATTTACAGAGATTGGAATAATAGTGTGACTGAAACTTCATTAGAAGTTTTAACTGAAGTTACTGATGTTACTCCTAATCCGGTAGTTAGTGAAGCAATAATCAACTTTAACTTGAATAAAGCGAATAATGTTCAAATTCAAATAGTTGATGTATTGGGTAATGTAATTAGTGAATTAACTAATGAATATTTCAATGCGGGTTCTCATAGTATCGATTGGAATGGAAGAAATATTACTGGACAAGAAATATCTTCTGGTACATATTTAGTTAGAATGATTGCTGGTGATTTCATAACAACTAAAAACATTAATGTAGTTAAATAATAACCAAATTAATTAAGTTGTTAAATAATGTATTAATCATTATTAAATATTAATAAGGGGTCTTTTTAAAAGACCCCAAATATAAAAGAAAAAATAACGGAGTTTTTATAATGAAAAAATTATTTAAGTATGCTTGCTTATTAGTATTAGGAGTAGTAGCTTTGGCTACTAATACTAATGCTCAAGTTTATGGCGACTATGAAATCCCTACAATTAGACAGGCGAATTATGTCCCATTAAACCCAGTTTTAGCAAATACTATTACACCTACAGAGTTTGTTATACCTTTTAACATTCCAGATAGAAATGATGGTTTTGCAGAAATACAAATCGGTTTTCCTTTTGAATTTAATGGTAATGAATATACTAAATTGTATGTGAACATTAATGGTTTTATTACTTTTAATGATCCTAATCAAACTTTATTACCACAAAATCAAGCTAATGGTTTATTCCAAAATGTTCCTTCAACATTTGCAAATAATGTTATTGCACCTTTTTGGGGAAATCACCATTTAAGAACATTGGCTGATCAACCGCCACTAAATACTTATTTAGAATCAAATATTAGATATTATTCTGATCCTGTTGCTAATACATTATCAATTGAATGGGTAAATTTAAATATTAATGACCCTAATATTCAATCTTCTGTTGGTAACTTTATGTTGATTTTATACAGAGCTACTGATATTAACGTTACTAAACAAGGTGATATTGAGTTTGCTTATGGTCAAATTGCAGGTAATCCTTATACTACATTAACTAATGTAATTACAAGAAATGCTTCAGTTGGTATTAAAGGTAGTTTTGGTGATTTCGTTAATGGACTAGTAAATAATTTATCACCAAATCCATTATTAAGCAGAAGTTCAACTGAGCTAACTAATCAATGGACTCCATCTGGTGCAACAAATAACAGAATTTTATTCAGAGCTAAAATCGTTGATAAAGAATTATCTGAATGGGGTGACGGAGATGTTGACTTTTCAAAAAGTACAAATGGTATACATAGATTTTTACCTCAAAATAGATTTGTATCATTTAATGATGTTAGATTAATCTTAAGAGCAGCAGCAACTGGTGTTCCTTTAGATAGCGTAAGATTTAGAGCAGCTTATCATGGTGATGTAAGACATGATGGTAGATATTTCTACAACAACTTAGGTCAAAGAAGTAAAATTACTTGGAGAGATGTTGAAGAAACTCAAAATTTACCAGCTCAAGTAACTTCTATTACTCAAGTATTTTATGAAGCAACTCCATTAGACGCAGCATTTATTTTAAATTATATGTCTAATAAAGTTTCAAGATTACCTTGGATATGGGATACTATTGTTGAATATGGTAAAGTAGATAATAACATAGCTTCTTCAATTACTACTAATAACTTTGTTAATAACATTGATGGTACTATTTTAGTTCCTGTTAGATTAAATGGCAAATCAAATGGTGGTGTTGCTGGTGAATTTACTGTTAATTCAGATGTAATTTCAGTTGTTTCTAACAATTTATCAAATGGTACAGTTTTAGTTGAAAATAATGGTAATAAAATTGTTTTCGCTGCTGCTGGTGATATTAATTCAAATGATATATTGTTTTATGTGAAAATGAATAATATTAACAATGTTAAATTTAACAATGTTGTATTCAATGACGTTAATGTAGGTAATATGAATGTTGTAAATAATGATGAGGTAGTTGCTGTTAATTTAACAAATTCACCAAATCCTTTTACAACGAATACAGTTATTAGTTTTAACTTGCCAGAAAGTGGAAATTATACAGTTGCTATCTATGATGTTTTAGGTAATTTAGTAAATGTTATTGCTGATGGTGAATTTAATGCAGGTACTCAAAGTTTTGTTTGGGATGCTACAGATTCAAGCAATAATACTGTTAATACTGGTACATATATATATAGATTAACTGGTAATAATTTACAATATTCAGGTAGAATGATTGTAAACAAATAGTTATAATTAATTATTAAATACTTTAAAAGTTGTTCATTGAAAATTATTTATAAAAATATTTTAATTGTTATGTTGCTTACTTTTGTAAGCAACATACAATTAATTTCTCAAGTTACTAGATTTCAATTTAATTCATTAAATAAAGTTAAATTTTGTGGAAATCAAAGTAATAAAGAATTGTTAGTAACTTTGGATATTGGCGAAATTAAAACTGAAGATGAATTAGAGTCAATTGCTTTTGAAATTGAATATGATATTAGTTATTATAGATTTGATTTTGTATTAACTTCTCAAACATTACTAGATCAATTTGAGTATAATGATTATAAAATAATTAATGATGAAGGTCTAATTCTAATTGATGCTGGTAATACTACTATTGGGAAAAAAATATCAGGTAATAAATTATTTTTAGCATTGTCAGGTCGCTTTATTGGTACTGATTGTACAAAAGATGGATTTATACGTGTAAATAGAGTTCTCTTTAATGATGAGTATAAAAGAAAAAACGTTATTAATGATCCGTATTTTATAGTTGCAGATATTGATACTTTAAATGCTGGCAAATATTTTATTGAAAAATTACAAGATACTATTACTTTCGATAGTATTGATGTAGTAAAAGATTTAGAATTAAAAATAAAATATGATTTTATTTTCGATTATTTTACTACTAAAATTAGTAAAAAATCAATAAACAGCTCTTACTCAATTAATGATGTTCGTTTAGAAAATATAAATTATTTTTTAGCCAAAAATATCACTGATGATAGTATAGAGATTAAAATAACAAAACGTGATAATAAGATTGAACCTTTTAATTTAATCTTTGAAATAAATAAAAACAATTTAGATACAAATACATATAAATTTAATTTTAATAATTTAAAATTTGAAGTTTGTAATTGTAATTTAAATTTAGAAATGGACTTACCATTTATTTCACAAATTAAATATAATAAAGATACAATTGATTCTAATAATTCAAGTATCAAACAAAGAGGAATTAGAAGTATTTATAGTCTAAATAAAAGTATTTTAAAAGTTAATAATAAAGACTTAGATTTAAAATACTTAAAAATATGGAACTTAGAAGGTAAGTTATTAAATAGTTTCGATTTAAAAGAAAACAGTAATTTAATAGCGAATTTAGAACAAAATAAAAATGAAGTGTTGATTTTACAATTTATTTTTAAAGACAATACATACTACACAGATAAAGTTATTATTCAAGATTAAAAGCAAACATTTTAAATTATTATTTTTTATTTAATAGAGGTATCCTATGAAAGGACTAATTACTAACAAAACTATAAGTAGAGCATTGAGATATGTTTTGGCTTTAGTTATATTATTCTCAGTTGGGAGCAAAGCTGTTTCTCAACAATTATTAATTCCACAAATACCTAAGCTAAGTTTAGTAGGTAGTGATGGTAGTTACGATAGAACTTGGTATCCAGATGGTAGAATATGGTTACCACCTTCTGTGGATCCTACAGTACCAAGAGAATTTTTGTTACCAGTATTTATTGATAATAGATGGTACAGTTATATAACAAAAACTCCAGATAATAGAGATACGATAAAATATATCGCAGATCCTATTAGAAGTTTCAAATTCAAGTTATATTATGATTCATTAGCTTTAAGAGTTGTTGGTATAGAAACTGATGGCCCAAGACATAATGAAGATGATTTGGATTATAAACCATTAGCTTATGGTTGGAACACTAACTTTTATGATGAAAGAGATACAAAATATTGGTCTTATTTGAGAGACCCATTAAATACACCTCCAGGTGATAACTTAAGAGGTAGAGTATTAACTATTGTTGGTAATTCTCAAAAAGCATTACCAAATACAGATTTATTTGCACAAGAATTTAAAGTTTTATTATATGTAAGATTTAGATGCGTACCTACAATCGTACAAACTCCTGGTCCAGAAGGTAATGCACCTATCTATATTTCAAATGACACAATTCAATATAACGATTTAAACGTAACTACTGAAGCTCCTTTTATGAAATATAGAGGTTATCCAGGTTCAACTGCTTTAGCCGATTATCCTACTCCAGTAAGAAGTAACTATTATGGCGCTACAGACAATTTTACTGGTTTAGCTGGTTTAAGTAATAAAAATATGACTACTATTGAACCTCCAATTTTACCGGGTGTTATTTACTTAAGATATATGTCAAGAATACCTGATTTTGATTTTGTAATTAATAAAGAAGTTGGACAACAACCTCCAATTAGACAAATAAATGCACAACAAGAATTATGGGAAATAGTAGACCCTATAACTGTAGATTTTGGTTCTCCAAATCCAGTTGATGGTAGAAGAAGAGTGGAAGTAAGTATACCACCAAATTTAACACAAACAAGACTAAGTGATATTACTATAGAATCAGATTCAGAATGGTTAAAATTTCAAACTGTTAACTTAGGTGCAAATATTTCTAAAACTCCAAATCCAATTAGAAATGCATCAAGATTTGGTAGAATTAATTGGATAGATAGAGCTATCTTAGATCCAAACTCTGGTATTAATGATCCTATGGGTCAACCTTTACTTAGAGATGGTTCTGTTACTTTAGAAGTAATCTGTGATCCTGCTTCTTTGTCTGATGATATTGAAAAAACAGGTATTTATGTTGGATATATTACATTTAAATCTTCATTTGCTAAAACTTCTCCAGTAAGAATTAAAGTAACATTTATTTACTTTAGAACTGCTCAAGAAGGTGAATGGTTAGGTACTAGAGTTCCTGGTATTAATTTAGACTTTAATAACTCAAGATCTACAACTGATGGTGGTCCTCAAGCTACTAATTTAATTTTTGGTACTGGTGCAAAAGCATCTGTAGGGGTGGATTCATTATATGGCGAACATGAGTATTCTTTCCCATTACAAGGTTTTGGCGCTAGATTCTATCCGATGGATAAAGATGGTAATGATTTATATCCTTTTGGTATGGGTGATTTTGCTGCTAATGATGACAAACCAAAACGTTCTGCTTCAAGAGATATTAGAAATATAAATGATACATCTGAATCAATTATTTACAAAGTAAAATTTGATGCTGGTGGACCTCAAAACTATCCAGTGGTAATTACTTGGGATACTAAAGATTTTATACCTGGTTCTAATTTATTTATCAGAGATTTATTAAATGGTGGTTTATTTCCATCTATTAATATGAGAAATGCAACAAGAGTAGGTGGTATTGGTTCAACAGTTCAATCATTTACTATATTAGATAATAGAATTAAAGAATTCATTATTGAATATACTTTACCTAAAGTTATAAATTATGTTGATGTAAATGGTAAACCAATTATTAAAGAAGGTTGGAACTTGTTATCTTTACCTGTTAAACCAACAAATAATTTATATACTAACGTTTATCCTAAATCTCAAAATACTCCATTAGCATGGTACCAATCTTCTTATCAAACACAAACTTTATTAAATGAAGGTGTTGGGTATTTCATTAAGTATGGTAGTGAAATTGACCAACAATTTACTGGTACATTTATTTCTGAAGTATCTGTAGATAGAGGAAATGCTGTAAGAGTATGGAAAGGTGATAACGATAGAGGTGGTTGGATGACTGTTGGTTCATTGTCATTACCAGTTCCTGTTGAAAATATGTTCTTTGAACCATTAACTTCTGGCTCAGCTACACCTGATAAATCATATACTTTAGCAAGAGGTATTTGGGGTTATAAAACTAACGAAGGTTATAAAGATAATTCAGTTATGTCTCCAGGTTTAGGTTATTGGATAAAAGTTAATGAAAATGGTTTCTATGGTTTAAGAGGACCTTTCTTGAAACAAGATAATGGTGTTTCTTTTGCTCAAAATAGACAATTAACATTAGCAAGAGCTACTGCTTTAACAATTAAAGATAATGACCAAAAATCAAATACAGTATATTTAACTAATGACAAAAATGTAAATATTGAAAATTATGAATTACCTCCAGTACCTCAAGTTGGTTTATTTGATGTTAGATTTAACTCAAATACTGCTTTAACTAACAATACTGAAGATGTAATTAGATTACAAGGCGTTACTTATCCTTTGACTATAGAAGTTACAAATGCTAAAGAAAATATTACATTTACTGATGCAGTATCTGGTGTTGCTTATGGTACAATAAACAAAGGTCAAAATGGTAATATTATTATTGAAACAGAAGGTTCTAATGTCATCAAAATGAATACAACTGAAACTACTGAATTAAACAATAATTTTGTTAACTATCCTAATCCAGTAAATACTAATACAACTATTGAATATACTATCACTGAAGATAGCAATGTTGAAGTAAATATTTACAATGAATTAGGTAACTTAGTTGCTAATTTAGTAAACGCACATCAAACTGCAGGTATTTATACTGTTGAATTTAATGCTAATACAGTTTCAGCTGGTACTTATTTAGCTAAAATCAACACTACTAATATGACTAAAACTTTAAAATTATCTGTTATTAAATAATTATTACTATAATTAATAATTAA
>JBEICW010000028.1:0-14255 GCA_040383785.1 Ignavibacteria bacterium
GCTATAAACGTATATAATTGTATAAAAATCTATTTTTAAATCAAATATTTTTAAAAAAATTATATACAAAATTTTTAAACTTAAATTAAACTTTGAAATTAACAATTAAATAAAATTATAACATAAAATGAATTTTACAAGCAAATACATCACTAATTTAAATAAGTTAATAATATTTACATTTTTGACTATAATAATTGGATTTGGTTGTACTACAAAATCTAATAATACGGAGCAAATTGACCCAAATGATAAAAATCCTTACAAAAATTGGGATAGTCAGCAATTATCTGAGTTTTATTTTACAGATTCACTAAAAAAAGCAAGATTTGATAACGGAATTTATAAAGCTACATTTTATTCAAGTAATGGAAAATATTATTTGGATTTTGCAATTGAGATTCAATGCGATTTTGGTAATTTTGATGTAAAATATGCCTCACCAGAAAATATAAAATTAAGTCATAACTTTACTAAATTGACTAATTATAATACAAATGAAATTGAATTTGATAGTTTTGAAGATATGATATTTTCTTTTGATAGGGATAGGGACGACCAAGTAGCTATTCTTAAAAAGACAATTGAAATTGATAAGGAATTTGGATTATATAGTTTTTTTCGAGGTTTAAAAATAGACGATTTGAATAATTTCCCATTGATTTTAGATTATTCAGAAATCAATATTGAGTATGAAATTGGTGATGACAAATTTTATAAAAAAGTAGTTCCCAAATATAAAGTTAATACAAAACAAGAAATTGTAAATAATTATTTATTAACCCCTTACTTTCAGATAGATAATTTGGGACAGGTAATTTTTGATGTTGAAATAACTAAAAAAAGTGACATATTTGATGTTTATTTTGCAAGTTCAGAAAAGGTGTTTTTGAATATTTATTCATGGAATGAAAATAGAAACAATAACAAATCTATAAAAATCTTCGATTCAAGCCATAAAATGAATTATATGACAGCAGTTGATGATAATGTTCCAATCGGAAAAGGTGAAAGTAAGTTTTATTCTTATGTTTGGAATAGTAAATTTAATTTGGATAATGAATCTAATAATTCAAACGAATTTTTTGATTTTGAATTAGGTATTAGAATGTCACCAAAACAAGACTTAGTTAAAACTCAATTGTTTGTAATATATAAATAACGAAATTTTTTGAGGTTAAAGTTTGCAGACTGAATTTGACATAATGATAATGAGCAAAGTATTAGATTTGGCTCGTAATGGAATTGGTAAAGTTGAGCCAAATCCTTATGTTGGTGCGATAATTACGAAAAATAACGAAATTATTGCAACGGGGTTTCATCAAGAATTTGGTGGTGCTCATGCTGAAGTTAATGCAATAAAAAATGCTGTTAGTTTATACCCAAATTTAGATTTTGAAAATTGTGAAATTTATATCAATTTAGAACCTTGCTCACATTTTGGGAAAACCCCACCTTGTGTAGATTTACTGATAGAAAAGAGATTTAAAAGAGTTATTTTTGCAATGATTGACCCTAATCCATTGGTAGCTGGAAATGGTTTGAAAAAATTACAAAGCGAAAATATTGCAGTTACATTTGGTGTTTTGGAAAATGAAGCTTATTTACTGAATAAAAAATTTATTGAAGCATTTGGTAAATCTTAAGACTTAGAATAAAATTGAAGTAATAATAAAAAAAATATGAATACTAATATAAACCAACACGAAGTAAATAAAATTGAAGTAAATCAAAATAATACTGATTTACCCAAAATAATTATAAAAATTGCCCAAACATTAGATGGTAAAATTTGCACTTCTAATGGGCAATCTAAATGGATTACTAATGAAGAAAGCCGTCTGTTATCGCATAAACTTCGATTAGAATGTGATGCAATATTAGTTGGAAGTAATACAATTATGAAAGATAATCCCAAATTAAATATTAGAATTGGTGAAAATGAAAAATTGATTTGGCGTGTAGTTTTAAACGCAAAAAATAAAATAGCTTTGGATTTTAATGTATTTAGTGATGAAAATCGTAAAAAAACAATTTTATTCTTTACTGAAGACGCTCAAAACAAAATTCGCCAAGGAAATCTTATTTCAGCTGGTGTAAATATTCATAAACTAAACCTTGAAAATGATAATTTTAACTTGAGGGAAGTATTAACAATATTAAAATTAAAATATAATATAAATAAAATTATAATCGAAGGCGGTGCTAAAACAATTTCTGCTTTTATTAAAGAGGATTTGTTTGACGAGGTGCATATTTTTATAGCTCCCAAAATATTTGGTGCAGGAATTAGCTCATTTTCAGGTTTTGATGCTAAGTCTATAAGTAATTCTCCAAAATTGAAATTATCAGAAACTAAGATAATCAAAGATACAAAAGGTGATGAAAATAATATTTATTTAAAATTGGTTAGGAGTAATGACTAAATAATGATCAATATTTTTGATTTTGAAACAAAAGAGTACTTAACATTAAAAGATAGGGTAAGATTAATAGAATCCGACAATAATTACATTTATAATTTTGAAACTATTAATTACAAATTATCAGAAAATTTAGAATTACTTTCAAAAAATAAAGTTGTAATATATTGGGTTAGTAGAGAATTACGTGTAAATGATAATTGGTCTTTGATATTTGCATCCGAGATTGCAAAAAAGACACATTCACAATTAATTGTAGCATATTATCTTGATGATAAATATTATTGCAAGAATAGTAGGAATTATGATTTTTTATCAAAAGGATTGATTGAGTTATCCGATAGTTTGAAAAATCTTAGAATTCCGTTTTTATTAATTACGGGGACTACTCAAGAGGTGGTTTCTAAATTTAAACAAATTAATCCAATAGCTACTATTACAGACTTTTACCCGTTGAACGACAAAAGAAAAGAAAAAAGTATAGTTATTGAAAATGTAGATACGGTATTTTTTGAAGTAGATTCGCATAATATTGTACCAACTTGGTTGGCATCTACAAAAGAAGAGTTTGGTGCATATACAATTAGACCAAAAATTAAAAAACTTTTACCGATTTATTTGACTGATTTTCCTAAAATTGAGAAATTTAAAAGTAATGAGCAAGAGATTTTTCAATATCATTCAGATGTGAAATTGATGTTAGAAGCAAATAAACCACTGGATAATCTTAGTCCAAGTGATATATTAATTTCAGGTGAAAAGGAAGCATTGAAATATTTTGATTTCTTTAAAAATAATAGACTTAAAGCTTATAATACATTAAGAAATGAACCAAGTGCAAATGGTCAATCTGGACTATCGCCATATTTGAATTATGGATTTTTGTCTAATCAAAGGGTAGCGTATGAAATTAATGAAATGCCAGTAGCAAGCACTATGTTTGAGGATAAAGAGGCATTTTTGGAAGAGCAAATTATTCGCCGTGAATTGTCAGATAATCATTGCTATTATAATACAAATTATGATAAATTTGATGGATTTCATAATTGGGCAAAAACTACTCTCAATGAACATAGAGATGACAAAAGAGAGTATATTTATTCGCTTGAGCAATTTGAAAGTGCCAAAACACACGACAAAGCTTGGAATGCTGCCCAAAAGCAACTAACTAACACAGGTAAATTGCAAGGTTATATGAGAATGTATTGGGCAAAAAAAATATTAGAATGGACCGATAGCCCTGAAACTGCGTTAGAAATAGCGATTTACTTGAATGATTATTATGCTTTAGATGGACGCGACCCTAATGGATTTGTGGGCATTTCTTGGTCAATAGGGGGAGTTCATGATAGAGCATGGACTGAAAGAACTGTCTTTGGGAAAATTAGATTTATGAACTTTGCAGGGCTAAAACGCAAATACGATATTGAAAAGTATATCAATATGTATTTGAAATTAGATAAGTTTAGTGATAGATTATTTTAGAATTTTATTACTAATAAATAATCTAAAATAATCGTATTTTTGAAGTAGAAATATTTACATTATTAGTTTTTTAATAATTAGAACGAAAAAACACAAAGGTTTATAGATGTTTAAGTTAGATACAATTATTTCATTAGCAAAAAGAAAAGGATTTGTATTCCAATCTTCTGAAATTTATGGTGGACTAAATGGCTGCTGGGATTTTGGTCCATTGGGAGTAGAATTACTAAAAAATTACAAAGAGTCTTGGTGGAAATCAATGACTTATAGAGAAGATATTGAAGGCATAGACGCATCAATTCTAATGCACCCAAGAGTTTGGGACGCAAGTGGTCATACAAAACAGTTTAGTGACCCTATGATTGATAATAAAACCTCAAAATCAAGACATAGAGCCGATAATTTAATAGAAGATTTTATTGATAAATTAGAAAATAAAAAGAAAACTGACTTAGCAAATGAAATCAGAACAGCATTAGAAAAAATTGATACTAATTCCGATTATTATGATATAATTATGAAATACGAAATCAAAGACCCAATCTCAGGAACTATTGATTGGACTGAAGTTCGTAATTTTAATTTGATGTTCAAAACTTTCGTAGGACCAATCGAAGACGATAGTAGTGTTGTTTACCTTAGACCAGAATCTGCACAAGGTATTTTCGTGAATTTCAAAAATGTATTAGAAACTGCACGCCAAAAAGTGCCGTTTGGTATTGCTCAAGTTGGTAAAGCATTTAGAAATGAAATTAATACTAAGAATTTCCTTTTTAGAACAAGAGAATTTGAACAAATGGAAATGCAGTATTTTGTGAAACCAGGAACAGAATTAGAACAATTTGAATACTGGAAAGAGCAACGTTGGAATTGGTATGTAGAAATGGGTATGAAACCAGAAAATATGAAGTTCAAAATCCACGAAAAATTAGCACACTATGCAAATTATGCAACTGATATTGAATTTAGATTTCCTTTTGGTTTTGGCGAAATTGAGGGTATTCACTCAAGAACTGATTTTGATTTGAAACAACACACAGAGTTTTCAGGTAAAAAAATGGAGTACGTAGATACCGTAAATGGCGATAGATTTACTCCTTATGTGATTGAAACTTCTGGTGGTGTTACAAGAGGACTTATGGCTTTCTTATGTAACTGCTATGATGAAGAGATAGTTACAGATGACAAAGGCAAATCTGAAACAAGAGTAGTTATGAGATTTAATCATAAATTAGCTCCAATCAAAGCGGCAGTATTTCCATTGGTAAATAAAGATGGAATGCCTGAATTAGCACATAGTGTTTTCAAATCACTTCAAAAGAATTTTAAAGTTGAGTATGATACTTCTGGTGCAATTGGACGTAGATACAGAAGACAAGATGAAATTGGCACACCGTATTGCATTACAATAGATGGTGAATCAGTTACTGAAAATATAGTTACAATTAGAGATAGAGACACAATGAACCAAGACAGAATTAATATTGATAATATTAATTCATATTTATTTGATAAGTTTAGTAAGTAATTTGAAGAAACCCCCTCTAAATCTCCCCCACAAGGTAGGGGAGACTTGGAAGTTAGGGAATGAACTGGGTAGATTGGGCGGCTCGCCCAATGATTCTTTGTTTTAGTAGTAGAACAGGCACCCTTGCCTGTTCATTCTTTTTCTTTGTAAAGACAAGGCACTGCCTTGTCTCTCAGATAGTTTTAAAATGAAAATTATATCAAAATTCAGAAATTAAAACAATGGATAAAAAATTATGACTGCATATTTAACTGTAGAAAGAGAATCGGACATAGATTTAATACAATCTTATGCAATAAATCAAGGTATTAGTATTAAAATATCTAAAACTATTGATTTAGAAGATGAGATTTTTGGAAATTTAATGTTGGAAGAAGAAACAAATGAAACTGTTTCTCTTTATGATTTTTTGGAGTTAGTTGAAAGTGAAAATTAAAGTTGATAAATCATTTATTAAAGATTTCAATAAGATTAGCGATAAAGATATTAAAGCCAAAATTAAACTACTCCTTAAAAATTTAGAAAAAATAGAGAATTTTCAAGAAATCCCAAATTTAAAGAAATTAAAAGGTTTTGAAGATTTTTATCGTATATCTTTTAATAAATACCGTTTAGGTTTTAGATATAGTAATGGAGAAGTAATTTTTATAAAAGTAATGTTAAGAAAAGACATTTATCGATATTTCCCTTAAAATTAATGGTATAAATAAGGACAATTCAAAGAAAATTGATATTGCTATAAAATTAGATTTAAATCTTTAAAATAATACAAAATGAAACGCTGGAAAATAATAGCTATTTTAGTCATAGTGATTTTATTTATTAGTCAATGGACTTTTAAAAATTTTAATGTCCATTTAGTAAATCAAGAGAGAAGTTTCAGCTCAATTTCCAAAACGTTAAATGGAAAATTGAAAACGACAGAATTTTGGGTTGGTTAAGGAAGGAAGAAGTTGATATTTAAAAAATAAAACAAATTAATCATCAATGCAAGTAGAAAAAATAAAAATAAGATTTGAACAGAGATTTGCTAATTTTGCCAAATCTCTAAAAAAATTGCACAATGTTGCTGATACTTATGATTTGATTAATATTAATGAAAAAGATAGAGACTCTTTGATAAAAAGATTTGAGCTTACATTTGAATTGGCTTGGAATTGTTATAAAGATTATTTAGAATACAATGGCGAAATAGAGTTGTATAGTTCCAGAAATACAATCAAAACTGCATTTAAGCAAGGTCTAATTATTAATGGCGTAATTTGGCTTGAAATGATAGAGACAAGGGTACTGTCTGTTCATAGTTATGACGAAGAAAATGCTAATAAAATTGCTAAAGAAATTATTGAGAAATATTTAATTGAATACGATATAGCATTGGATAATTTTACAAAATATTTGAATAACATAAAAGAAACTATAATTTAATGCAATATGGATTAGAAAATAAAGTCTTAAAAATGATTATAAACTGTATTGCAAAATATTCAGAAGTTGAAGATTTGATATTATTTGGTAGTAGGGCTTATGGAAATTACAAAATAGGATCAGATATTGATTTGGCAATTAAAGGTAAAATTGAATTTCCAGTATTTTTAAAAATAAAGTCTGAATTAGAAGATTTGAATTTGATTTACTTTATAGATTTAATAAATTATGATGATATTAATAATGATAAATTAATTGAAGAAATAGACAAAAAAGGGGTTTTGCTATATAGTAACGAAAGTATAATTGTTTAATTCAAATTGTAATTTACAATTTCAATCTTGACTTTGTAAATACAAGGCACTGCCTTGTTTCACAGGAATAAAAATTTGGAAATTCACAAAGTTGTACAGGCATCCTTGCATGCAATATTTAAATTGAAAATTTAGAATATAAAACAAACAAAACAATTAAAACAAATAAATTGAAAAAAATATATAACATATTACAAAATAAAATTATATTAACTGTGGCAGTAATTATTGCAATGGTTAGTATTTATGCAGCAAATGATACTTTTTATCAAGAGATGGCGGAATCTTTTGATGTATATTCTGCTGTAATCAAAGAAGTTAATATAAATTATGTTGATGAATTAAACATCAATAAACTACTTAGAAATAGTTTAGATGGTATGCTTAGTGAATTAGACCCTTATTCTGTATATCTTGAAGAGCAAGAAAAAGAGAGTGTTGAAATTATCTCAACAGGTAAATATACTGGTTTGGGAATTACTGTAGCAAATATTGAAGGTAATTTATACATAACTGATATATTGAAAGATATGCCAGCGTATGAATCAGGAGCAAAAATTGGCGATATGTTGTTTATAATTGATAATGATACAGTCCAAAAGCTCAAAAGTAAAGATTTGAAGCCCTATACTTCTGGAACACAAGGCACTTTTGCCGCTGTAAAAGTAATTAGACAAAACTTCAATCAAGAAAATAAATCTTTTTTTAATGATACAGTAAGTTTGAGTGTAAAAAGAGATTTTATTAAAGTAAAGAATATTAAAACTATATCTAAATTAAATGATTCGATAGGTTATCTAAAGTTAGAGAGATTTTCACGTGAAGCTGCAAACGAATTTAGAGTTGCCACCGAAGAATTCAAAAAACAAGGTGTTAGCAATTTAATTATAGATTTGAGAGATAACCCTGGCGGACTTTTGGAGGCAGCAGTAGGGATTTCGGAGTTGTTTTTGCCTGAAGGTTCAGAAATTGTTTCTACTCGTGGAAGAACTAAACGTTCGCAATATTCTTATAAATCAAAAAAAGCTCCATTAACTTCAGATATGAAATTAGCTGTTTTAATTAACCAAAATAGTGCGAGTGCAAGTGAAATTGTGGCAGGTGCAATTCAAGATTACGATAGGGGATTATTAGTTGGTAAAAGGTCATTTGGAAAGGGTTTGGTGCAATCAATATTTACTCTACCGTATAATAGAACGTTAAAATTAACTACTGCCAAATATTATACGCCTTCTGGTAGATGTATTCAAAAAATAGATTATAGTCAAAACAATCAAACTCCTCAATCAAATTCTAAAAAAGATTATGAAAATGAAAGTGATAATGAAAATGAAGAATATGAAGAAATTAAACCAAATTCCAAAACTGAAACTAAGCCAAATACTGAACTCTATTACACCAAAAATGGACGAAAAGTAACTGAACAATTGGGTATAACTCCAGATGTGTTTGTAAATCAAAATGAAGTTTCATACTTTGCTCAAAATATTGAAAGAAGTGGGTTATTGTTTTTGTACGGTAATCAATTACAAGCAGAGAATAGTTATTTTCTAAAAACTGATTTTAATTCTAAAAAGTTTTGGGAAAATTCTTATACTAAATTAAAAGAATTTTTAATTAAAAATAAACTTTTTGAAAAATCAAGAGAATTAGATGCAATCAAAAATCTTGAAAAGGAAGTTAAAGAAAATAAATACTCAGACAACATTTTTGCTGAAATTAGTTTAGTTGAAAATTTAATTACGAAAGAATATTATACTCAATTTGATAAAAATAAAGAGGAATTAATTAAGCTAATTAAATTAGAAGTTCTAAAACGAACTTTTGATAACTCATACTTGATGAATACTTTGCTACTTGATGATGAATTTGTAATTACGTCGATTGAAAACTTAAAATCTCCAAAATACAAAAAACTACTATCTATCAAAGAAGAAAATTCTAATGATAATTGATAAATTACAATTGACAATTTACAATTGATAATTGATTTCTTTACTTTAGAATAATTTCTAATCTAAATAATTTTTCTTATTTCAAATTTATGCAATTTAAAATCGACCTACAAAACTCTAAACATTTACAAGCAAGTGTAGTAACAATTGGTTTTGTGATATTAATTTTCAAATTTATCGCATATTCAATTACTTCATCTAATGCTATCCTTACAGATGCAGTAGAGTCAATTGTGAATGTATTTGCTGGGGTTTTTACATTGTTTAGTTTAATTATTTCTACAAGACCCAAAGACAAATCTCACCCTTATGGACATGGTAAAATTGAGTTTATATCAGCAGGAATGGAAGGTACTTTGATTTTTATTGCTGGTGCATTAATGATAATAAAATCTACTTACAATTTCTTTACAATCAATGAATTAGAGCATTTAGACCAAGGTATTTATATAACAGCATTTTCTGGCTTTTTGAATTATATGATGGGTTATGCTCTAATCAAATTAGGCAAAAAAGATAAATCTATTGCATTGATTTCGAGTGGTGAGCATCTAAAATCAGACGCCTATACCACTGTGGGTATGTTACTCGGTTTGACTGTAGTATTTTTTACTTCTATTTTACTATTAGATAATGTTATCGCTATAATCTTTGGTGGATTGCTTTTATACACAGGTTATTCTATTATGCGAACTGCACTTTCGGGTATTATGGACGAAGCTGATGATTCACTTTTGAGCGAAGTTATCACATATCTTAATCTAAATCGTAAAAATACTTGGATAGATTTCCATAACTTGAGAATTATCAAATATGGCTCAAATATACATATAGATTCACATATTTCAGTACCAAGATACCTTACCGTAGAAGAAACTCATTCGGAAATAACTGACATTGAAGATTTGATTAAGGAAAAATACAACGAAAAAGTTGAGATTTTTTTACACCCCGACCCTTGCAAAGACTTAGCGTGTAGTTTGTGTAATGTGAAAAATTGTCCGATTAGAAAAGTAGATTTCCAAAAGCAAATAGAGTGGAATTTGGAGAATGTATTAGAAAACAAAAGCCATAGATTAGATAACTAATACTATGGCTTAATTTTTTTTATAAATTAATTACAACTTACATTTTCAATTTATAGTTTACATTTTTAATTCAAAATCTTCTTCATCTTCTGCTTTTGCCAAAAAATCTAAGTAATCAAACCAAATATCATAATATGAATCAACATTTATCATTTTTTGGAAATTTGCAATTAATATATCAGAAAATTCTTCTTCTTTGAAGAACTTGTCAATTAAATTATTAATTGTTGTATTATTAATTGCAGAAAAATGAATTTTTAAACCTTGAAAATAATATATATTCATACTTTCAAAATCTTCTAAAAAGTACGAAACTTGTGATAATTTTAAGTAATAATCACTTTTATTTGGAAAAATAGATATAAGTTTTAAATACAAATCTTTTGCGGATTTATATTCTTTCATAATCAACATCACTACACCCAAATCAGCCAAACATTCAAAATTATCTGGTTCAATTTCTAAAACTTTCAAAAAAGTTTCTGCTGCTAATAAATAATTACCATCACTAAAGTAACTATCTCCAAGTGCATACCAAACTTCAGAATTATTTGGACTAATTTTTAGTGATTGTTTAAAATCACTCACTGCTTCTTCGTGTTTTTTAATTGCTTCATTACAAACTCCACGTCCAAAATACGCTTGTGCATGTTTGGGTTTGAAACTAAGTAATTTTGTAAAAGTAGAAATTGCTAATTCATAATAACCGCAATCACCATAAGAGCCAGCTAAATTATGCAAACTATCAGTATCTTTGGGATGTATTTCCAATGCTTTTTTATAACTTTCAATTGATTCTAATAACTTACCTACTGCAGATAAAGTATTGCCTAAATTAAAGTGAGCCAAGAAAAATTTATCATTGATTGCAATACTATTTTCGAAACATTCAATTGCTTGTAAATATTTTTGTGAGCCACTTAAAATTACTCCTTTATTGTACCAAAGGTTATAATCAAATGGTTCAATTTCTAATGCTAAATCATAATATTCTGCGGCTTTTTCTATATTTCCGTAAATATTATAGCAGTATGCTAATTCTTGTAAGACGTCTTTTCTGTAATATTCGGAATCTTTTAGATATTCAAAAAGCTCAATTGTTTCATTAAATAATCCATAATTTTGTAGAATTATTCCTTTATGAAAAATTAAATCTTCGTTGGTAGAGTCAAGTGCTAATGCAGCATTAATCGTTTCTAAAGCTTCTTCATATCTTTCTAATTGGTCTAAAATTAGTGCTTTATTTAGTAATATATCGGAGTCGTAATTATTCAAATCTAATGCTTTATCGCTTGCCACCAATGCATCTTCATATTTATTAGTAGAAAACAAGATTAAACTATATTTATGCCAGGTATCTGAAGAGTAAGGGCTATGTTCAATTAAAATTTTTACAAAAGTGAGAGCATCTTGAAATCTATCATTTTCTATACAATACTCTACTAACTCCTCAATTACATCTAATTGTGGATAAAACTCATTCCCTTTTTTTGAATTTTTTAAAGCTTTTTTGAATGATTTAAGTTTTTCATTCATATCTTCAAAATTATTCAAATCAGAGTTAAAATCATCGTAGTTTGTATAATTCATTATTTTTTATTTATTTTTACACTATGACGCTTTATAGTTTTTAAAATTTTAATGCAACTGTTAAATTAAAAGTGTCTAACATAAAATTATAAAAAAAGTTTTCAACAAAATAAATATATTTTAATCAAAAATTAGAAGTGGGCTAACTATAAATTTAGTACATCATCCAATTTCACTTTTGCAAGTTATTTCACCATTCATCAAATCCAAATATTTTTTAACTATAGAAAGACCTAAACCAGAAGAATTTTCACCTGCAGTAGGTAATGATGAAAGTCTTGTGAATTTAATAAATAAAAATAGTTTAAAAAACAATTTTAATTTTGGCATATAGTTTTCACTAATATTGATATACAAAAATAATGTTGCTTGAAATCAAACATGTATGACAATATGACAAATAATAAGACAAAATTAACAACAAGTAGTCAGAATTGTTTTAAAAGAGTAAAATATGTCATATATAATTATAACTTATAAAATCAAATAAAAATAGAAATTTAACATAATTCAATAATAATTCAATAAAATTTATAAATATAAGGATTAATTACAATGGGTAAAATAATAGGTATAGATCTAGGAACAACGAACTCGGTTGTTTCGGTAATGGAAGGTAGCTCTCCAGAGGTAATTGCAAACTCAGAAGGTGGAAGAACAACCCCATCGATGGTAGCTTTTACAAAAAATGGCGAAAGATTAGTAGGACAGGCAGCAAAAAGACAATCTGTAACTAATCCACACAATACAATTTATTCTATCAAAAGATTTATGGGTAGAAGATTAGATGAAGTAAGTAGCGAATCTTCTATGATTCCATACAAAATCGAGGCATCTTCTGACAAAAATTCAATTAGAGTAAATATTGACGATAGACAATATTCTCCGCAAGAAATATCTGCTTTGATTTTGGGTAAAATGAAACAAACTGCAGAAGATTATTTGGGTCAAAAAGTAGATGAAGCAGTAATTACTGTTCCAGCATATTTTAATGATGCACAAAGACAAGCAACAAAAGACGCAGGCGAAATTGCTGGATTAAAAGTACGTAGAATTATCAACGAACCAACTGCAGCTGCCTTGGCTTATGGCTTAGACAAACGTGGCAAAAATATGACTGTTGCAGTATATGACTTAGGTGGTGGTACATTTGACGTATCTATTTTAGAAATTGGCGATGGCGTATTTGAAGTAAAATCAACTAATGGCGATACTCACCTTGGTGGTGATAACTTTGACCATAAATTGATTGACTTTTTGGCAGATGAATTTAACAAAATGGAAGGAATTGATCTACGTAAAGATGCAATGGCTTTGCAAAGATTAAGAGAAGCAGCAGAAAAAGCTAAAATTGAATTATCTCAAATGATGCAAACAGACGTAAATCTACCGTTCATTACAGCTACTCAAGACGGACCTAAACACTTAAATATTACAATTACAAGATCAAAATTCGAGAGTTTGTGCGGTGATTTATTCCAAAGCACACTAAAACCATGCGAAATGGCACTTAAAGATGCAAAATTATCAACTTCTCAAATTGATGAAATTATCTTAGTAGGTGGCTCGACTCGTATTCCTAAAGTACAAGAATTAGTAAAAGCATTTTTTGGTAAAGAACCTTCAAAAGGGGTAAATCCTGACGAAGTAGTAGCAATTGGTGCTGCAATTCAAGGTGGCGTATTATCTGGTGATGTAACTGATATCTTATTATTAGACGTTACACCACTAAGCTTAGGTATCGAAACTATGGGTGGCGTTATGACACCAATGATACCTGCAAATACAACAATTCCAACTCGTAAAACTGAAGTATTCTCTACTGCAACAGACACTCAAACATCAGTAGAAGTTCATATCTTGCAAGGTGAAAGACCAATGGCACGCGACAACCGTTCACTTGGTAGATTCCATTTAGATGGCATTCCACCGGCACCAAGAGGCGTTCCACAAGTAGAAGTAACTTTTGATATTGATGCAAACGGTATATTGGCAGTAAGTGCAAAAGACAAAGGCACAAACAAAGAACAAAATATTAGAATTGAGTCTTCGAGCGGATTGAGCAAAGAAGAAATCGAAAAAATGAAAAATGATGCATTAAAAAATGCAGAAGAGGACAAAAAACGTAAAGAAGAAATCGACTTGAAAAACCAAGCTGATGGATTATTACATACTACTGAAACACAATTAAAAGAGCTTGGTGGCAAATTGCCTCAAGAGCACATAATGAAATTAGAAGAAGCAAAAAATAGACTTTCTAAAGCAATAAAAGAAAATCCAAGCGATATCAAAGCCGCAATGGACGCTCTAAATGCTGCATGGACCGAAGCTTCGACAAATATGTACCAAAATGCAGGTGGAGCAGCTCCAGAAGGCAACCCAGCTGGAAATGCAGCATCTAATGAACCAAACGTAGAAGAAGCAGAATACACAGTAGTAGATGA
>JBEICW010000029.1:0-14014 GCA_040383785.1 Ignavibacteria bacterium
AATTATTATATTATTATCAATTAAATAACTATTATTAGTTTCAACAAATATAACTTTATTCATAGAATCGTTTTAGATTTATAATACTAAATTAACATTTTATTATTTAATAACCAAATTTATATATATATATTTTATCAAGTGTGAAATTAACAGTTAATTATTCTCTCTATCAGTAAAGAAATCTTCATCATTTAATCCGATATAAAAATAAGGTATCTTTATTATACCACCTTCTTCAATAAACATACTATCAGTTATATTATTAGCATTAGCAATAATCCACCAATAGTATGGTGTTCCATATTCTCTATATGAAATATTATCCAATCTCTCACCAACTGATGCGTTGATGAATTTATCATTTTTATTATCAGGATTAAAATAAAGTGGTTGCTTAACATACCGTCTTATTGGTATCTCAGTTCCCCTAAGTAATTTATACTTAGAGATTGCTTTATCTTGTAATTCATATCGTTCCATATATATAATTATACCATAATAATTATTTTTATATAATTATTTTTATGATTACCAATCGTTAAGATATGTAGGACCTTTGGTATTTAATGTTCTAGCTTGTAATGATAATGTTGTCTTCCATTTATTACCTGATATTTCATGTGATGATTTTGTTACAATAAAACAAAGAGTGCCCTTATACCTAGATGGAACATATGTTATCATAACAGCATCACCAAATCTAAATCCGGCGATACCATCTATTGATATACTACAATCTAACGGGTATAAATCTCTTCTCATAAATGTATAACGGTCAGATCCACCATCGGCTACTGCTTTCTTTTTTTCAGCAAGATATTTTTTTAATGCACCATTTAAACTTATTCTTGTTGTTTCAGTGCAACCGTTCTTACCCATCGCCTCTCTTGCTTCATTTATTGAAGGACCGGTATCACCAGTTGCAACCGCAGCCGCAGCTGCTTGTGCATCAGCAACATCCTGTTTCGTTTGACAACTCTCAGTTTTACTTTGATTGGTTACCTTAGCCGCACTTGTAAAGTTACCATCGGTTGCACCGGTTGAGCGACCTCCGACATAAAGTGCTGTTTGTTGTCCTGATGGTATCTTAGATGATATACTAAAATCAGCAACTAATGACTTACCTGGTTTATCAACATGAAAGGTCCATATTGGTGGGTCGCATACAGTGAAATTACTATCGGTTACACATATCCAATTTGTTGTTCCCCCACCAATAGGAACTGTAACTTCAGTCCAGGAGAATTGATATAAACCACCGGATACTTCACTTATTTTTTTAAATAATTCATTACCTAATGCTTGAACTGATTTCTGGATTGGGTCTTTTGCATTAACACTTAAATTTTGTAATACATCAAGTAAGAACGTTGTCCCTATTAATATCTCACCAATATTAACACCACCATCGTTAACACAACTATCAGTAGGTTGATTGTCAGTTCGTTTAAATCTAGCATACTCATACAAACCAGGTCCATCTTCAATTTTAAGAAAACCACTTTCAGGTGAACCAGCATCAGCAACCTCCTTCATATAACAAGCACAATCATTAAATAATACTGAACCTGGATCCGATGATACTAATTCTGGGTCATACATTGATATTGATACAGGAAAATACACATCCTCAGATGATGTTTTTGCACCAGCTTTCTCTTGCTCACCATTCTTACCTTCCTTATCAATACCATAATTAGCTGAAAAACGAATTTGTCTTAATCCATCACCACCACCGGCTCGTGTCTTATCAATAACAATAACATTGAAATAATTAAGTATATCAGATAACTTAACATAAGTAACAATTTGTTCATCAGGTGGTTTGGCCTCGGTTTCTTTACCACCTTCAGTTTTCTCTGGAACATCGGTTGATGGATCATACTTAAATTTCTGAACACCATAAACCATTGAATAGCCACCTTTTTTAGATGTATAAAAACCAGGTTTAGTTAATTTATCTTTTAAATCTTTTAAATCAGCTTTAATCTTAGATGGAAATGTATCAGCAAATATTTTATTCTTTTGTTCATCTTCAGCAAAATCTTTATTATCTGGATTTAATCCGGTTGATGTAACTGAATTAACAGCAAACCCTTTACCTACACTCTCAAATGATACGTTTATACTTAAATCAGCATTTACACTCCAACCAAAGTTACTCATAATACCAATAAATGTGTCTTTATCACAAGATGCCAATCCAAGACCACCAGTCCAACCATATTCAATTTTAATATCAGCACCAGGAAATAATATTTGTTTCTCCAATTTACCAAGTTGAGCTAGTGTATAACATTTAATTACACCGGATGCTTTTTGTAATGAACCAACACGACCTTCATTTGTTATTGATACACTCTCCAATTGAGCAGGTGGAAAATAACTATCATCACCGTTTGTCACAGCTGAATATAAACTAATTTCACCACCGGTTGTATTAGGTAGTGATTTCTTATAACTAGCTGAATTTTTACTACCAACAACTAACTCATCATTCTTTGGTGTTTTAGGGCAATGCCAATACAATTCAGCATACGCTACCTTAGCATATCTATAACGAAGAGGACCGGTCATACCACCTGCACCTCCCATATTCTTAGCACTAAGAGCCGTTTGTCTTCTCGTTAATGATGTCTGTAAATTCTTGGATATACTATGAAAAAATATACTTCCCTGTCCCATATCAAATCTTATTATTAAATTATTTATTTTATTATTATTAAATATTAAACGAATTAAGAAATTTATTATTGTATTTTAATCATTAAGGTCCTGTATTAGGTTGTGGTCCGTATACAGGTGCATTAGGGTTAGGTGCTGGTCCGTATACAGGTGCATTAGGTGGTGCAGTACTAGGTGCTGATGTATCATCATCCTGTAAGTCTTCACTACTTTTCTTTTGCAATGCTAATTCCTCATCTGTTGGTTTGTAATCAGCTGCTTTTCTATACCAATTGGTTCCTGATTGATTTTTCAACTCATACATCCTACCACCTTTCTCTGGTCTATAATTACCAAGTATTGTAATACTAACACTAACATCTATCATACTAGGTAATCTCAACACACCTTTAGTTACACCAACATCTTTACCTTCATCGTCAAACCCAGCTAATTCAACACCAGATGTAAAATCAAATGTGTATGATACAGCTGTAATTAAAATAGGCACTCCGACATATAAATCACCTAATGTTAATCTCATTACCGGACCCATCATACGACCATTACCTGACTCACCGTAATCAGGTGCTGTCATTGATGCAAGCTCATTTAACTTTCTATAATTAGTAAATTGTTCCTCTAAGGTACTAGCATATACTTTAAATTCTAAACTAGTTGTACGGGAAAATCCCTCATACATAAATACATCATCACCACGACCCATTACCTTTGAGGGACCCCAATTAGCAGTAAAACTATCACTTAGACTTTGAATCATACATCTAAATATAAGTATTGTATAATTACCGGTATCATTAGGTGCTAATTGATTATAATTAGCTGTTGCAAACATCAATGGTATTGAATCATTAATGATATTTTTATCGGAATCCATTAATGTTTTAAAATTATCGCTTGTATATTGTTTTATATTTGCTTTTGTTATTACATCAATTAAATTAATTTTATCACCACGTGATTTTTTAATTACGTTTGTATTCCACTCTTCCAATAACTTGTCATCACCACCAGACTTAGGAAAACTAAACCAATAAGGTTTGCTTCTATCAACTTGAGCACCATCATTATCATAAGATGAACCTTGACGACCTAGACCAACACCAAAATTTTTAAATGTTGATGATTTGTTTTTTAAACCACCTTTATAGCCATCCAGTTGACCTATAAATTTTAATCTTTCACCATATCTCTCTTCAAAATCCAGTGATTGTTTTTGTAGTAATGAAAAACCACCTGGGTAAAATCCTCTACTATATGATGCCCGATTGGTTCTTAATTCCTTAGCCAACATCTGAATATCATCATAACGCATTGCAACTGATGTGCCAAGAAAATTAGTCTCAACTGCAACACCTGAATAACTACTACCCAAATAATTTTTACTACTTACATAATCTGGATTTGATGATGATGGTATGTAAGCATCAGGTTTAAATATTGCTTCAAATGAACCGGTTGGTCTTACATTACTTCTATTATCTCGTCTGTCTTTTGCTCTAGCTTGCATTATCTTATAATCATCATACTCATTCTTTTTAGTTCCACCTAACACACCATTAATTGTTTTAAATGGATTTTTAACTGTATTAAATGTATCCTTAATGTCAAATTTAGATATTGTTTTATCATATGCCTCAAGGTCATCTATTATATATGTGAGTAAATCATAATCAGCTGTGTTACCACTATTATCAGTGCTTCTTGTACGTTCTGCTCTTGGGTCTCTATTATCATTATCAAAACTAGCAAATTGTCTATCACTTGTATAACGGTGCATTGTTATTATTTCAGCACCTGATGTTGTTGAGAACCTTGTATCATTATATTGTCTATTAGTTACTTCATATCTTCTATGTATTGTTGTACCCAAACCAAAAAACGAATTAGGACCTGATATACCACTCAATCTCTCAATTCTACTTCCTAGATGATTAGAAAACATATTTTGAGCACCTGGTTGTTGGAACCCATCCATTAACCAATCAGGAAATAACTCCTTCGTTAATTGTAATAATCTATTATCAGTACCAGACGGAGATGCTAGTGTTGGCGTTGGAACTTCTTTTAATTGTGTTCTATCACTACTATTTTTATTTCTCTGGTCAACAATCTCACCGTATCTACCTAATACAATTGAATCACCGGATAGGACATCTAAACTATGTCTCCTGAATAGGGGTCCGTATATACCCTTCGCTGATAATAGTGTATTCAATGGATTAAAGAACTGTGTTGGTCTACCGAAAAGAAAGTCACCTACTGCTCCTAGAAACGTATCAGCAACGCCAGAACCGGTGCTAGGCGGCGGATAAGTCTCAACGTTAGGGTTTGTTCGTTGTATTAAGAATTGTCTTAACATGAACATTAAACCCTTACCAGACGTTAGTGCTTTACCGACACGCTGAACATCATCAAATACTCTATTAGCATAAGTTAATATACCACCACGAACCATACCTTCATCATAACTAGCACCAAATATACCATACGGCTGTGGACCGAGTGCATCTGGATTATTTAGTCCTCTTATTATATAAGGTTCATTCCAAAGTAAATCGGTGTTATGAGCAATATCTCTTATGTTACCTAACTTAGTATATATTTTCTTAAATTCATCTCTAAATTTAGGAGATAAATTATATTCACTATTATTTACTTCATACTTATTATTATTGTCATAAGGTATCGGAGATAAAAAGAAATCATTTTTTTTAATTAAATCAACCAATTTGAAATCAGTTAGTGTCTTATCAATCCTTTTAGTAAAGAATCCAGTTGATCCAGGTATTGAATTAGTAAAATAATCAATGCCAATTTCACTATCCCTTTTCTTAAAATCAGATACGAATAGTTGTGATTCTCTTCTAAATAATGATAGGTATTTAGCTTCATCTTTAAAGTTAGAAAAATCACTATCTAATGAATTAATTGAATATCTTATCTCACTACTATATTTCAATTTATCTAAATCATCATAGGTGGATAAACCGATTTTAAATTTTGTTGCAGTTGCATCAGTAAATTTTAAATCAAAACCATCAATCTCATTAGGTGTAAAATAATTATTTGCATTATCTCTAAATGAGAATTGCGATGACTCGATTTTATATTCGGTATCACCAAATTTAACTGCTCTGGTAAAACCAAGTTGATTTTGATATGATACATCAAAATAATTAGTTACAGGAACTTTATCATTCACCCAACTCAATTTACTTGTTTGTGTTTTATATAGTGTTGATAAATGTGTTTGTCTTATTCTAAAATTAGTTTGATTTTTATTATCAAAGAAATTCATTGATGGTGTTGCACGTCCTTTCCATCTTAAACTGGTGCTATCAAATTTGTAATCGCTTTCACCGTGTTTAATTAATCTCTTAAATCCAGTTTTTGTATTGAAACGTTTAACATCAATAAAATTCATCTCTGGTATATTAGAGTTATTATTTTTCCAAACGAACTCACTAACATTATTAACATAATGTGTTAATTTAGCAATAGGGAATTTATTAAAACCACGATGATACTTATTATTCATATCAAAGTAATTAACAGCAGGACCGGATTGTGATGAGCCATTGTAATCATACAATGAACTATCCTTAACATAATCACTTTCACCGTGTTTAATAAATTTAGCAAAACCAAGTATAGTATTTGTTTTTATTCTATCAAAATAATTAACTACTGGTGCATTACTACTTTCACCATCAAAATCATATAATGAACTATCTTTAATATAATCACTTGCTAATGGTAATGTGAAATTCTTAAAACCAGATTGTGAATTTCTTTTGTTTCTATCAAAATAATCGGTATTCGGAGCATCAAATGATGAACCATCAAAATCAAATTTAGATATATCTTTTCTATAATAACTTCTGAACATTTGTGTTTTTAATACAAAACCACGTTGGTAAAAGTTATTAATATCAATGTGATTAACACTATTAACTAAATCATTTTTCCATACTAAATCACTTGCATCAGTTTTATACTTTGTTTCTAATAACCTCGGTCTTAAATTAAGTCCTTCTTGGTATTGATTTGACCGGTCAATATAATTAACTGCTGGTATTTTATCATCTTTCCATGTTAGTTTTGATGAGTTACTAACGTAATTACTAATAAAATGTTCAGGATTTAATTTTAATCCGTCTTGATATTGATTTAATGTATCAAAATAATTAACTGCTGGTATATTATTTGATTTCCAGCGTAAATCAGTTGACTCAAAATTATATTGTGTATCTCTTTGTCTTAATACAAATTGATTAGAAAACTCATTTGATATATCAATATAATTAACATTAGGTATCTTGTTTTGTTTCCATCTATAATCAGTTGAATCAAATAAATATTTTGTATCTTGTTGTTGTAATGTAAAACCGATTGCATTGGTATCTTTAAATACATTAGATGTAAAATTATTTATATTAGAAAAATCACTATTGTTTATATCATAATAAGTCTGAAGCATCGGTATTCTAATTCTAAATGTATTTACTGTTGGTATCTCATCACCAAAACTAAATCTTGATTGGAATTTAAAAATGAACTTTGTATCATTCATTAATTGATTAATTGTGAAATTAGTTTGAAATCTATCAGAGAAAAAACTAACACCGGAAGGTAAATCATAATCAAAATCAGAATTAAAATATCTTTTATTTGTTAAATCAGTTTTTATTACCGTTGATATAATTTCATCAAATAAGCTATCTAATTTTGTTAAATCAGAAAATCTTTGTCTGGTATTAATCTCACGTGGTATAACTTCATTAATTGGTATATTGTTATAAACATCCAAAACAGGAAATGACTTCTTATCATTTTCAGTAAATAATACACTATCGTTTCTTTTACCGACATCAAGTATGCTATTAAATTGTTTCTCATCAGTTAAATCAATATCAGATAATTTATTTAACTTTAATTTAAATTTCTTATATTCATCATCAGAAATTAATGGATTAAATCTAATATCATTAAATCTCGTTGTATCAATATTAGCTGATGTTTTATCAATTTCCGGATTAGATATATTTATTCTATTATTTAATTTAACTGATTGAATTGAATAGTCAATATCAGATAAATTATACTCAATCTTTCTATTTAGAATTGTTGAATTTAATACTGTTGTTTGTTTAATATCATTTAATATAACATCACTTTTATAATCATCTAAATCATATTCAACTTTATTGATGATAACGTTTGATTCTTTTGATTTTGGTAATGTATCAGTAACAAACTTAACATCATATTTTGATTGCAGAAAAGTTACACCTTTATTATCTCTATTTCTAATAGGACTAATATCTATTACTCTACTACTCTTATTATATTTGTTTGTTAATGTATTCTCATCTTTACCGGTTGGTTTAGGTTGTGTTTTCTCACCGATTGAAAAGATTGATTTAAAACTATAAATTTCTTTTTGTTTCATCCAATCTTTACTTAATTCATAATTAGGCAATTTAACATTCTTATCTCTATCACCACCGGTTGGTTTGAGATTAGAATAATTCGGTGCTAATGTTGATTTAATATTAGTTATATCAATACCAGGTTTATTAATATTATTATTAATATCAGTTAACTTAGTATTACCTAATGTAATCTTTTGTTCACTATTTTGTGTACCATCAGGTTTATATTTTGTTAAATCACTTTTTAATTGAATTAAGCTCATTGTTTAAAGTATCCAATAATAATTTATTTCATTATATTAATCATCACTAAACGGTTTTACCCCAAGTGTTATCAGTATTCACTCGCATACCAGCACGTAATTGTATCTTACTATCAACCTCTTGCACAAACTTATCACCCAATTGCAATACAGCAGGTTGTGATGCAACATTTAATATTTGTTGTAATAAATCAACTACCTTAGTCATATCAGTTCCACCGGAACCACCAGGAGCCGATACCGGAGATGTACCCGCACCAGACATCATACCACTAGTTGCACCTGCATTGACAACATTAGATGCCTGTGGTAATTGCACTAATTCAGGTCCTCCCTCACCGACTAATGTATATCCAGTAGGAGATGTTACTCGGCCACCGGATGCTTTTGGTGTAACAACACTACCACCAGAACCACCGGAATCACCTGAAGGTTCTTCTTTGTCATCACCACCCATACCAGGTATCCAACTAGTTAAACTCTTAACTCCATCAGCAAGAGCATCAATACCACCGGTTATCTTAGATAATATACCTTCAATGAATGATGATATACTACCGAATACATCCATTATACTATTCTTAATTGTATCAATATTTTCCCATACTGTCATTAGACCTTGAATTAATAAACCAAGCGGACTAAAAGATGCAACAGTAATAAATAAATCCCATAAATAACTTAGTGCATCCATAACAATACCAATTACTTTTTTCACTTCCATAAACGGTTTAATCATATCCCATATATAAACTATACCATCCATAAAACTATCAAATAGACCGGTTATTACTTCCCATACATTATCAACTATTGCTCTAAAACTATCAAAGTTTTTATATGCTAAATATATTGCTGCAATCAATGCCATTATACCAACAACAATCAATACAACCGGGTTTGCTAAGAATGAAGCATTTAAACCCCAACTCGCAGCTGTCATTGCAATTGTAGGAACTAAACCACCTGACATTGCAAGATTATATGCCCAGGTAGCTGCAGTCTTAACTAATGTAAATCCTTGAACTAATTTATCCTGTACTAATTTTGCTTTCTCAATTGCGAATGTTTTTGCCTTCAGTGCAAAATCAGCTGCTAATGCAATTGCCATTAATCCCAATGGAACTAATAGTGCATAACCGATTATCTTTAATATACCTAAATTCTCCTGTAATGATTTAAATATTCCACCTAAGAATGAGAATTTATCAACAACATAACTAATACCAGAACCAATACCGGATAGCAAATCACCAACACCGGATAATACATCATCAATCAATTGACCACCGGCTGCACTATCAAAAAATGCATGTGCCATATTAACTAATGGTAATACCATTTTGGTTATTTTCTCTTGTATCTTAGTCATTATATTAGCAATCTTCTCTTGTATATCAGCACTTTCTTTTACAGCGGCTGCTTTCTTTAATTCTTCAGCATATGCACCCTTACCACTCTTAGCTGCCTTCTCAGCTAATTCATTCATCTCCTCAGCACTTTTTGCCATATCCTCTTGCATTTGTTTACTACTAACACCGAGTGCTGCGTTCTCTTCGGCCTTTGATAACATTGTTGTCATTTGTTCAACCGACATACCCATTGCATCAGCCATTGATTTCTGAGCCATTATATCCATTTCTTTAAATTCAGATAATGAACCCATTTGACTTAATACTTCATCTTGTAATCCAGCAACATCACCTGATAATGCTAATTCTCTTGCTCTATCTAAATTAATATTCTTACCGGTTAATATTCTAGCTTCCATCTCAGCATTTAATGAACCCTCAATGTCCAACATCTTATCACCAATCTCACTCATCTCTTCTAATGACGTTCCCATCATCTTAGCTTTAATTGCAGCTGCGGTTATTTGTTGAACAGTTCCTTTAAACCCAACGGTTATCTTCTTAGGTAATGATGCCATTATTTTTAATGTTTCTTTTGCACCAATTGTCTTATCTCCAAATTTTGTTGCAGTTGCTGTCATCTCTTCCATTGATACACCCATAATCTTTGATTGTGAGTATAAATCTTTTGTTTCTTGTGCTGATATACCAAACTTCTCACCTAATATGGTTCCCTGTTCAACTAACATTTTCATCTCACCATTAGTGGATGGGTCAATTCTCATACCACCAAATGCCTCTCTTAGACCACCCATTGTCTTCATTACTTCTTTGCTATTAATACCGACCATACCAATCTCACCTGCTAAATCGGTTGCGGCACCTTGCATTTTAACTGCTTCAGATTTTGATACTTCCATTGTCTTTTGCATTTCACTAACAGCTCTATCGGCTTCACCAAATGCTTTACCAATCATTCCAACTGCACCGGCTAATAATCCTGCACCAAGAAGTAAACCACCAGGACCTGATAATATTGATAACATACCACCAGCACCCGATTTCGCAGCTGCAAATGCACCCCTAATACCACCACCGGCTTTAACAAACGCATCATTCATTGAACCACCAACATCAGTAATTATTTGTTTTTTTAATGCAGGTAAACCCAATATTTTTGCTATCTTATCTCCACCTGGTAGCATTGATATACCCCGGTCAACAATATCAAATCCATCTTCAATTGTATCAATTACTACACCTGATGTTACCTTACCACGTTCTATTGTTGCGTTAGCGGCTTCATGCACAGTTATTTGTTGCTTTAATACAGAATGTTGGTCTCGTAATTGTTGTAATACCTCATCACCATTACTCATACGTGATATTTCAAGCAATAAACTCTCATCATTTAACATATTCTCAATTTTTTTAGCGTCTTGCTTTTGCTCTTCAATATCAAGTAATTTAGCATTAGATACACCAGCTAAATCAACATCAGCAACCATGTTAGAATATGCAATTGCATTTTTACTTGTTGCCTCTTGTAACAAATTTGTTATACCAACTAACTTACTATTCTCATTTACTCCCTCAACCAATAACTTATTATGTATCTCATCAAGTGCAACCGCGGTGGTTTTTGATGCATTATTTTGAGTATTGATGTCAAATAAATTTTTAGTCTGATCCGTTATTGAACCCATACTATCATCTATCTTCTTGTATGTATCCTCGGTTCTTAATTTATTTTCTTTTTTTCTTACTTCAATAATTTCACGATGTTTTTTTTCTCTTTCCTTTAATGCGTTACTATGTTCTTCATCTAATTTTTTAAATTCTTCTTCTATTTTTTTTTGTTCCTGTAATAGTTTATTTCTATCTTCATTTTTCTTTTTTATTATATCCGCATTAGCAATTTCATCTTTTTTTAAGTCAGCTAACTCTTTATCTATTTTTAAAGTTTCATCTTTGTTTTTATTTAATTCAGCATATTTCTTATCTAAGTCATCAGTTAATTTATTTATATCATTAGTTATAGTTTTTGATTCATTTAATTTTGAGTTATATTCATCAGATTGTTTATTAAGTCTATTTTGACTTTGGTTCCTTTTGTCGAGACTGGCAAGTATATAATCCAAATCCTTTTTATTGAGTTCTGGTTGTTTTGCATCCTTATTTTCTTTAGCCATTGGTTAAATCCCACATTAAATATAAAAAGATATAATCAAATAGAATAAATTGTATCACTACTACTCTATTATAATTATATCTTTTTATATATTTTTTATTGACTATTATTTAATTTTGTTGATTATTTTATTTTATTCTATAAATAATCACGGTAGTCCTTTCCCTGTTTACCGTAATATTCCTTATCGAACTCTAATTTTTTACGCATAATCTCCTCACAGTCCAAATATGTTCCCTTACGTCTTTCACATATTTCTTCCCATAAAGAAGCTAACTTTTCGGATGCAATTCTAAAATCCTTAAATCGTTGTTGTAATATTCTATCATTAGCGAATACTTTTTCAGCATACTTAATTCTATTACCAGTTATTAGACTTGCTAACCAATCGGTTATACCTTCTTTAATTAAATCTTTCTTAGTCATTTTATTATTCTCATTTAATAATTAAACAGTACCAACTTCAATCCAATCACCATCCCAATCAGAACCATTTAGTATGATTCTAGGACCACGTTTGTTAAGTGTTACACCAGGTAATGAATTTAATTTTTCAGCTGTTGTTACTGTATATTGATAACCACCCAATGATATTGATAATACATTACCATCAATTCTAGCAATCTCATTACCGTGTAAAAACATTGATGTTCCGTCGGTTACTGTATTACCTGCCTTTGCTCTCTTACCAGATAGAAATGCAGATACAACTAAATCAGTTCCCTTTCTAAACTCATTGATTGGAGATGACTCATTTAATATATTTTTTATCTCATCTCTAATTAATTTTTTTAATTGAATACTATTCATTTTTATTATACCAAATTAAATTAAATTTTATTTATTCTCATCTTCATCATCATAGTAATTCTTAACTTTATTATTCATTAAATCATTACCATTTGGTTTTGATTTGGATTTTAACTGGTCTAATCTAGTTTGTAAATTAAGACCGGTCTTATTATCCTTATCCATCTTAGCTGCCTTTTCCATGTGTCCTAATACTTCATTGTTATCTGGTCCACCACGGTTGTTCTTATTCTTATTGTGAGCTTCATTCTCACGTTTAATCTCATCATTAATCAATCGGATATATAATTTCCGATAAGGAATAGGCATATTGCAATATATATCACTCCACTGAAATCCACCTTTTCCGTGATAACATAATTGAAACACCTCGTGATGATGATTCATTCTAGTATCAGGTGGTCGGCCAAAAAAACTCTGTTGTTAATGGTAAATCAATAGTTAATTCATCTCCGGTTATCTCGCTAATATATTTAATACTCGTATCAATACCAGGTTTCATTGATTGAATTTGAACACGCAATGACTTACTATCTATTGCTAACATACTATCAACATATTTAGATATTCTTTCTGGATTTCTCTCACCGTCAATTTCAACAATTTGTCTTTTCAATGAATCACTTGATGTTGATTCAACTTGACCTCTACCGGTTGCAACATTATCTGATTTATTAGATAAATCAAAATCTTCTTTATATGTTAATAACTTCCACTTAACAACAGCACCTGATTTAGGTAATACAAACGTAAATTCGTTACTGTGTTTGTACTCATCTAAAAATGTATGTTCAATTTCATTCAACGTTGTTAAATCAATTTTAACTTTTTGCTTATGTGTAGGTAATTCAGGGTCTGGTATCTCAACATTGTAATCTTTACCATAACCCAATACACGAGCAGCAATCATTAAACCGAATACATCAACAGCTAAAACATCTTTAAGAAATACACCAGGTGTTACAATCAAAGCTTGTAATAGTTTCTCTAATACAACCTTTTGCTTTCTTAAATTCTTTGATGTTAATATATCTTCATCCCTAGCAGTCATATAACGCATTTCAACGGTACCGGATGACAAAGGATGATTTTCATTGTAATACCAACCCTTAGATGGTAATTCAATTACTTCAGTAGGAAAATTATGTTCTTTTAATTCCTTACCTTGATATTCTTGTATTAATTTATTCTTTAAATCAGCATCACTTAATACACCAGTCTGATTATACTCAGCACTCATTTAACACCTTTATTATATTAATTTATTTTAAT
>JBEICW010000030.1:0-13921 GCA_040383785.1 Ignavibacteria bacterium
GCTAATAATTCTAAATCTACTTTATTTAATTATATTAAATAATTAAACAAAGTCTAAATATCAAAAAAAGGCTATCATTAATTTGGTAGCCTTTTTTTATGTTTAAAAATACTTAGAATATATTAATAATTAATATATTCTTAACTTTTATCTAACATTAAAAATGTATTTTTGTAAATATTATTTTCTTAAATTTGATTTAAATAAACAACTTATAATTACATTATGTCAATATCACGTAGAAATTTTTTGACCAATGGATTGGCTGTTGGTTTAGGTTTTTATGGGCTTCAAAAGTTTGCTCATACACCACTAAAAGCCGCAAATTCTAAACAAATGTTGAACTTTAAAGCTGGTTATGGTGAATTAATTAAAGACCCAAAGGGTATATTGGATTTACCAAAAGGATTTAGTTATAAAATCATTTCTGCTGCTGGCAAACAAATGTTTGATGGATATACTGTTCCAACCAAAATGGATGGAATGGCTACATTTATGATAGGTGGCAAAACAGTAATTATAAGAAATCATGAAATTGACCCAGGAGCATTTGGAACTGGTGCTTTTGGAAAAAATAATGAGTTACTTAAACGAATTGATAAAAAATTAATTTATGATAATGGTTTTGAAGATACTGTAGCCCTAGGCGGCACAACAACAATAATTTATGATACTAATACTCAAAAAGTAGAAAAAGAATTTTTGTCCTTAATTGGAACTTTGAGAAACTGTGCAGGTGGACCTACCCCTTGGAATTCTTGGATTACTTGCGAAGAGACTGTGGTTACAAAAAGTGATAAATTTATGAAAAACCATGGATATAATTTTGAAGTACCTGCTACTATTAATCCCAAAATTGCAGAACCAATTCCATTAATTGAAATGGGTAGATTTAATCACGAGGCAGTTTGTTTAGAACCTAAATCAGGAATAGTATATCAAACAGAAGATGCTCACGATGGATTAATTTATAGATATTTACCCAATCAAAAAGGTAATTTAGCCAAAGGTGGAAAATTACAAGCACTTGCAATAAAAGGTCAAAAAAGTTATGATACAAGAAATTGGGGCGCTGAGTCTAATAACCATATAACTATTAAAAATCAAAGATATTTAGTTGAATGGGTAGATTTGGATAATGTAAATCCCAGTGAAGATGATTTAAGATTGCGTGGTCTTAATAAAGGTGCAGCTAAATTTGCTCGAGGGGAAGGTATGTGGTTTGGAAATAATGAAGTGTATTTTGCTTGTACAAATGGTGGAGCCAAAAAAGTTGGTCAAGTTTTTAGATATATTCCAAGTGATTTTGAAGGTACAATAAAAGAAAAAGATAACCCAGGTACATTAGAACTTTTTATAGAATCTGAAAATAGCGATATAATTAGAAACTGCGATAATTTAACAGTTTCACCTTGGGGTGATGTTATTTTATGTGAAGATGATGACTCACCAAGAATTGTAGGTGTTACACCAAAAGGTGAAATTTATCACATTGCACATAATGTAGGATATAAATCAGAACTTACAGGAGGGTGCTTTTCACCTGACGGTAGTACATTTTTTGTAAATATTCAACACGCTGGATTTACTCTCGCAATTACAGGAGATTGGAAAAAATAGAATTAGAACATCTAATATTATTTGTCATTAAAAAATCCGTAACTTAATTTTAGTTACGGATTTTTTAATTAATAATATATTTATTTGTTTTAACTATTCGGTTTATCTATTTAATAATGCACTTCCAAAAAATATTTGCTTTTTATCTGGAAATAGTTTAATATTTTTATTGACCAACAAGTTCTTTAATATTAACTCTTGATAATAAGTAATCATAGTTTCATGTACGACTTCCCAACTATATTGCTTTGAAGATTTTAAAGAGTTACTTTTAAGTTCTTTGAATTTATCTTCGTTATCCAATAATTTAATTACTGAATTTGTGAACTCTTCATGGGAGCATGCTTCAAATTTTAACCCATTAAAATCATCAATAATTACATCAGCCGAACCACCTCCATTTGCAACTATACACGGAAGTCCAGATGCTAATGCTTCAATTGTTACATTCCCAAATGTTTCTGTATCAGATGGGAATACAAATACATCTGAAGATGCATATATTTCTGATAGTTCTCTACCCGTTTTAAATCCTAAAAACTTTGCATTTGGTAGTAATTCTTTTAACTTCTCATCGGCAGGTCCAGTTCCAACTATCAATAACTCAAAATCATTTCTAACATTGTATAAATCATTAAATACAATTGCCATTAACTTTAGATTTTTTTCCCAAACTAATCTACCTACATACAAAAATGTAAATTTATTTGAAAATTGAGTTTTAAATTCAGGATTATAAAATTTAGTATTAAATGTATTAAAATCAACCCCATGAGGTAGAACTTTCATATTTTCAATACCAATATTTTCTAAATCATTATATACATTTTGTGAAGGAATTAAATTTAATTGACAATTATTATAAACTGATTTTAAATGACTTGATATTATTGGTTCTAAGATTTGAGCTTTATGGTATTTCAAATAAGAAATAAAATGTGTATGATAAGTTGAAACACAAGGAATTTTCAACTCATTGGCAACTAAGGTTGCAACTCTTCCTAATGCAAAAGGTGCATGGAGATGTATTAAGTCTGGTTTATAATATTTTATACGATTGTATATGTCGTACCATTTAGAAACAGTCATTCTGTATCCATCATATCCAGGGATTGGAAGACTTTTTGTTTTAAATTGATTAAACTCTTTAGTTTCTGATAGAACTGATGTAACATATAAACTTTCAACACCAGTTTTATTATTCATTTCGTCAATTTTATAGATCACTCTGGCTACACCATCTTTGTTCTCTTCAAGTGATTCAGCAAAATATGCAATCCTCATTTATACCTATTTTTGATTTTTATATTAAAAACTTAATCAAATTAAGCATTAATTGTTAGTGAAATATTATGTTAATGTTAAGTTTATGTTAATACTAGATTTAGTTAATAATTTCCCCGATTTTTAACATATAATTAACTTTAAATTCACTTAGAACTAATTCTATAATACTAATTTTGTTTAATTATTTTTTTGATTTAAAGTTTTTATTGTAACTTTTTATAATGCAGCAATTAATTTTATATATTATCAATATCAGGGGGTTTTATGAATAAGTTACTTTATTCATTTTCATTATTTCTTTTGTTAAATTTCTGCAATCAATATCAATTATCTTTTTCCAAGCAAGGATATAAGAATAAACCAACCGCTAACAACTACAAAAAAACTAATTTAAATCTCTCCCAAATAAGTGAGAAAATCACTCAGTCCTCAAATCAAAAAAATCAAACACAAACTACCTTCGATGCGAAAGAACTTCATGGTAATTCTACAATCAAAGAAACTTTAAGAAAATCAAACCAAAAAGAATTTTTAACTTTTGATGAAAAACTAAAACCATTTTACCATGGCGTAGCTTCTGGTGACCCACTTTCTGATAGAGTAATTTTATGGACTAGAGTTACACATGATTTTGAAGGAGATGTAAGTGTAAGTTGGGATGTTGCTACTGATAAATTCATGAAAAATATTATTAAAACAGGTAACATAACTACAAATCAAGATAAAGATTACACTATCAAAATTGATGTTGATGGATTAAATTCTGCAACTACTTACTATTATCAATTTACTGATAATTTAACTGGTAAAAAATCTATTATAGGAAGAACAAGAACTTCACCAACTGAAAATGACGAAAATACAATTAATCATTTGAGATTTGCTATGGTTTCTTGTGTGAATTATCAATGGGGGTATTTTAATGCTTTAGAAAGAATTGCTGAACGTGAAGATTTAGATGCAGTAATTCACTTGGGTGATTATTTTTATGAATATTCAGATAACTATTACACACACCCAAAATTGAATATTCGTAAACATCAACCCTCCAAGGAAACTGTTGAATTAGCAGATTATAGACTTAGATTTTCTCAATATAGATTAGACCCAATGCTTAGAAAAGTTCACCAACAACATCCAATGATTGCAACCTGGGACGACCATGAGTCAGCTAACGATAGTTGGATAGGAGGTGCCCAAAATCATAACCCATCTACTGAAGGTAATTGGGAAAATAGAGTACATAGTTCTGTAAATGCTTATAATGAATGGATGCCAATTAGAACAACTGAAAACAAAAAAAATATTTATCGTAGCTTTAATTATGGAAATTTAGTTGAAATTATAATGTTAGAAACAAGACTTTCTGGAAGAGAAGAACCAATGGGTACTAAAGGAGGTGCTAACAATGAAGTTGATACTTTAAAATGGCAAGACCCAAATAGAACAATGTTAGGTCAAACTCAATTTAATTGGTTGGCGAATTTACTATTGACTTCTAAAGCTAAATGGAAATTTATTGCTTCATCAATTATGATGGTACCAATTCCACCACAATTAATCACAAATATGGATTCTTGGGACGGTTATCCTGCTGAAAGAGAAAAATTATGTCAATTAATTAAAGAAAATAATATTAAAAATGTTGGAGTTTTATCTGGTGATTTTCACATGTCATTTGCTTCAAATGTATTATCGGTATTACCACAAAATTTAGCAAATTACAACCCTGTAACTGCTGATGGTACAGCCGCATTTGAATTTACAACACCAAGTGTGAGCTCTGCAAATTTGAATGAACAAGATTCATTAACATTACCTGGAATTGGTGTTATTAAACCATTAGCAATGGAATTACCTGAAAGAAGTCAAGTAGCCCTTTTATTAGAAAATCAAGTAGTTACATCAGTTCCTTGGATTAAATATATGAACTCTGACCAACACGGATATGTTGTATTAGATGTTACTCCAAATAAAACACAAGCAGATTGGTTTTTGATGGAAGATATATTAAATATTAATGACAAAGAAAACTTTTCAAAAGCTTTTTTTGTAGATGAAAATAGCAACAAACTTAACGAAAGCACTACTCTAAGTTCAAATAAAACAACTTATCCAGAATTAGCACCTTGGGATTTGGAATTATCGATAAAACAAGCAAATGATTTAAATAATTCTATAATTGTATTTGGAAATTATCCAAATCCAGTTATTGATTATACATTAATTAGTTTTGCTACAAACAATAATGGCAAAGTAAGAATTAATTTATATGATATGCAAGGTAATTTAGTTCAAACAATATTTGATGGATTTAAAGAATTGGGAGTTCACGGTATTCCATTTGAAACATCAAAATTAATCCCAGGAAATTATTTCTATAATGTAATACATAATAATGAAGTAGTAACTAAAAAACTTATAAAAGTAAAGTAGAACTAACTATAACGTAAAATTAATTATAAACATAAAAAAAACACCCTATTTAATATTTGAATAGAGTGTTTTTTGTTTAATACTAAAATCTTTTGTTTATAATGCTGTTAATAATCTCAATGCAATTTGCTTGTAAATAACAATATCTGGGATTGGTAAATTTTCAATTTTAGCTTTTTCATCATATTCCCTCATTTTTAAACTCAATTGAAATAATGGATGTCTTGCAAAGTGTAATGCTTCAGATTTTGTCATTTTACCACCTTGATATTCTAATGTTTCTTTAGAAGCAACTGATAATGTGTCATAATATTCTGGATTTTTGTAAACTAAATATCTCTTTGCATTAACGTGATTTTGAATTAAATATAACACTTTCTCTGAAAATCCACACTTTGATAAATAATTCACTGCTAAACGTTCATGTCCAACTACACCGTAATCCCCCATTTTCTTTATGGACTTAATTCCTAAAATATTATTTAACTCTGATTCATTTAATTCTGAGAATAAGTGTGCTATATCATGCAAAAATGCAGCGATTACTACTTCATCATCAAAACCGTCTAACATTGCTAAGTCAGCAGCTTGGAATGCGTGTTCATATTGTGATACTGCCTCTCCTGAATAGTTACTTTCGCCGTATTTTTCATATAATCCGAATACTTCATTAATTATTTTTTCAATGTTATCTTTCATTTACAACCCAATTTTTGTGTTTATATCTAAAATATATTAATGCTAATAAAACTAATATACTACCAGCAATTGACATTGAATATAAACTTTGAATAAAAAAGTTATACCAACTGATTTCTTGGTATCCAAAATTTTTAAAAATTAAAATTGAAATACTACCCAAATATCCAAAAGAATCAGATAAATATATCAAAAATCCAACATTACTAACATATTTGAAAGATGCTATTAATCTATCAAAAAACATACTATTGAATGGTACATAACCCAAATATAACCCAAATCCTACGCAAGATACCCAAATAAATGGACTTAAAATTTTTAATTCAAATAAATATGTTGAAAATCCAGTAATTGCAAAACCAAAAATTATCAAAAGATGTGAAACTACCAACGCTTTGTAATTATCTTTTATAAATATCAATAGTGATAAAATAATAAGTACTAAAATTGAAACAGGAATTTCGGTAAGTGTAAATACAGAAGCAGAATCGCTATAACCAAGAGCAGCCCAAATCTCTGCAGCAAAATTATCTCTCAAATCTCTAAAAGTAGTAAGTAATATATATGCTAAAATTAATAAAACTAACCCAGGGTAAAATTCTTTAAAAAGTTTTTTTCTTTGTTCTGAATTCATTGGCTTTCGCTCAGTTTTCATCAATTTATCTTCTGCTGTAGGTTCTGGCAAATATCTTAATAACATTACAAAAATTACCAATGGAATAAAAAATATCAAACCTGTTAAAAAAGGCATCCACATTTGAGTAACGTCAAAATCTTGCATCAAAACTTTACCAACAGACTTTACTACACCAGATGAAAAAATAAAACTAACTGATAAGCCAGCACCTAAAAGTTCTGTTTGTCTGCGACCTTCGAGGTAACTAAAAACCAAACCCCAAATCATACCTAAAGGTAATCCATTTAGCAACATTAAAATAAAATTATATGGATAAGGTACGATTGCAAAAACTAAAAGCGAAGATAATGCAATTAAGTTTAAGATAATAATAGAAATTGAACGCTTCTCAGGGGACATTTCGGATACTATTTTTATCCCTAAAAACTTTGAGATAGTATATCCAATAGATTGCGATATTATCAGTAAAATCTTGTAATCTATTCCCCAAAGAGCCAAGTTCTCAAAAGTAGCAACTGTAAATGGTTTTCGCAAAGCATACATAGAGGAATACACAATAAATGTACATAAAATTGCAAATATATTAAATAGAATGTTATTATTTAATATATTTGTAAATTTTTCTTTAAATGTTAAATTCAATTTGTATTATTTTTTGTGAATAAATTAAAAAGTATCTTCAATTATTTCTTCAGCTAATCCAAATGACAAAGTCATACCAGCACCACCAAGACCATTTACTATAGTAGTTTTATCATCAATATCCAAAATCAATTCTGTACTTCCATTTGTCATTTTAAGATATGTTCCATTCCATCTACGGATAATATTCAAATCTTTGAAATGCGACCAAGTGTATAAATATTCCAAAATTAATTGATTTACCTCTTCACTATCAAATGGATAAATTGTATCGCCATATTCGTGAGAATCACCAATTATAAATTCGCCATTGGAATGTTGTGATACTAAAATATGAATTCCATTTTCTAAATATCTTTTATCATAATTATGATAAAAACTTCTTACCTCATCTAAAATTTTTAAGTCAGAAAATGAAGAATAATGAAGTAAAGTTAAGCCAGCACATAGTGAAGCACCAAGTTGGTTTGTTGAACTCTTATCAAGTGCCGACATCATTTGTAATTTTGATTTAGTAACTGGTTGATTTCTGATAACATCCGAATATAAAGTTTCAATTTCTTGACCTGAGCAAATAAAAACTTTATGTGCATAGTATGTTTTTCCATTTGTTACAACTTTACCTTCAGATGCCTCACTTATAGGAGAATTAAAGTAAAATTGAATGCTGTATTTTAATGACAAATAGTCTGCTACACCTTTAATTGCAATTGGAGAAGTGGCAGTCATTTCTGTTTTACTCCACAAGGCAGAATTCACTTTGCTTTCATTTACATAAGGGCTTAATTCAACTGCTTTTTGGGAGCTAATTAGCTCAATATCATAACCATTATTTTTATTTTTTTCATAAAACTCTTCAAAAGCTCTTTTTTCAATTTCATTAGTTGCAAGATGCAAAGAGCCATTATTATAAATTGGCAAATTACTTTCTTTAGCAATTTCTGCCCAAATTTCTGTACTTCTAATTGCTCTATTAAGTAACTTACCTTTTGGTTGACCAATGGGCCAAATCAATCCAAAATTACGAATTGATGCACCTACTGCAAATTCATTTTTTTCAAAAACTGCAACTTTTAATCCTTTAATTGCAGAAGCTCTAGCTAATGAAAGTCCAACAATACCAGCACCAACAATTATTACATCATATTTTACAATCATAACTTAATTTATTATATAATAGAAATTATTTTATGGAATTTAAATTTTAAAAAGGATATTCATTATTTGATATTTTATTTTTAATTAATTGAATAGTTGGAATTACATCCCAAATTCCATCACAAACATAATGAGCACCATATTCTAAAAACTTATTTTTAATATCTTTATTTTTTTTGTTTAATAGAGGTTCTTCTAATTTTAAATATTTTTCAAATGTAATACCTAATTCATTACCAGTCGTAAGTGCAATAACCCACATTCCAGCATTTCTACCCTCATCAATATCGGCAAATGTATCTCCAATTTTAATCATATCGTAAGTAGGGTAAATACCCATATTTTTCATATTTTCATAAATCATCCAAGGGTGTGGTCTGCCTGCTTGTACCATACTTGGATTGACCATCGTGTCCATAATTAAGTTTCTTTCTGTTAATTCTGGTATAATAATATCCATCATTTCTTGTGTATAACCAGTAGTTGTACCAATTTTAATATTATTATTTTTAGCGTATTCTTTTAATTCATAAATGCCGTTGATTGGTTCGCAGTAATTTTTTACTATTGATTTTAACTCAATTTCAATTTGAGCATACACATCTTGAATATCTTTTGCTTCAACAGGTCTTTTATATACTTTTAGCCATTTTTTAATTACAGATTGTTGACTAAAAATAGCATTTGTATGATCTATTTTTAATAAACCCATTCCATATCTAACTTCTTCATTTGTTAGTTTTAATCCAAACTTACTAAATGAATTTAGTAATGCGTCAGTTGGTGCCATTGAACCAAAATCAATAAATGTACCTGCTACATCTAAAATCAATCCTTTTAAACTTCTATTTGTCATTTTGTTTTGTATTATTCTTTGTTATAAAAAATTTATCTATTCATTATAACTATTTATAACTATTTAAAGTTATTTATATAGTTTCTAAATTGTTTTGGGTTGTCATTATTAATTAAATCAACATTCAAACTTGTCATCAATTCCCATATTTTCACTTCATCTTTATAACCCCAAAACCGCACTAGTTTGCCACTAATATGTACTTTTTTGATAAATTGTTTTAAATTTTCTATTTCAGCTTTGCTTACTTCATTAATATTTTTTGCTTTAATCCAGTTGGCTATATTATCACTAATTATGGGCATTATATCATTATTATTTTCTGATTCTCTTAATATATCATTTGGATTTCCATCTATTGAAAGAACTCCCTTTGTATTTATTACACTTTGATAATCATTATCACCAGTAACAACAAATCTAACTAAAAATTTAAACTTCTCTAATTCTTTGATTTTCTTATAAAATGACAATATTTTTTGATTTAATTTTGGAATAACTACTTTTCCATTGTCTTTAATATCAATAAATATATAAAACACGCTCGTTTGATTTGGATAAATGTAACCATTATTTTGATTTACAATTTTAGTTAATGGATTTAAATATAAATTTTCAATAGTATTATTCTGATTAATTTCATCTTTGCTATGAGCTACAAAAAAAGTATCATTTTCAAAATATACATCAATTTCTATACTTTTCATATAGTTATCTAATGCACTAAAAAGTGGTCTTTCTTGATAATAATCATTATGAGAATGTCCAGCTAACTTTATAGTTGTTTCATCAGAATTAAGTATATTAAAACTATATCCTAATATTAATAAAAGAATTAAAATTAGGTTATTTCTTTCTTGTTTTAATTGTTCTTTCATAATAATAAATATATTAATTGATTAAAAAGCAAAATTTTACAAACAATTAGCATTAATTATATTTGTAATTTTATTTAACTAAAATCTAAAATTATTAAAAATAAACTTTAAATATGCACTTCTACCCATACCATTTATACCAGAACCATGATATCTATAATCTTTATTTAAGATATTTTCAAAACCACCAACTATACTAAATTTATCGTAATCTATTTTTGAAACTAAATTAAAGATAGCAAATCCAACAGTCCCATTTGGATTAATTCTATTATCTGATTTATCGCCAGCAGCAAGTCGTAATTGACTATCAGCAAACAAAGTTTCTAATCTCAAATTTAGATTATTTAATGATTTTATACTATAATTGAATGCAATTTTACCATTCAAAGGTGGTATTCTTCTCATTGGTTCATTTGCACTAATGTTTTGACCATAAGCATATGTTAGGTTAGTGGTAATATCAATATTTTCAGTAATTTTGGTTTGAAAATCTAACTCGATACCTTGAATATATGACTCAAATGAATTAGTTTTTAAAAACACTGGATAACTACTCACACTATCTAAACCATTATACTGTCCTCGAACTCTATTAATAAAATTGGACAAGTTATTTCTATAAATTGAAAATGTGAAGAACATATTTTCACCTAAATACTTATATCCTAATTCTGTGTTTAAAGACTTCTCAGGTTTTAAATTATAATTTGGTACTTCATATCTAAAATCAACTATTCCAAGAGTACCCATATCATCAATATTTGGAGCTCTAAATGAAGTTGATAAAAGACCAAAAACACTGCTATAATCATTTAATTTATAGACACTACCAATATTCCACACAAATGCGTCAGTATTAAAATTTATTTTACCTAAATTTTCATCTGTTAACATTATATCAAAATAATTGTACCTAAATCCAAAGTCAAAAATAAAGTCGTTTAACTTATATGAGTGCATTGTAAATACAGATAAATTATTATAACTTGAATTATTTGGATATAATCCCCTGCTATTTATAATATTTTTAGTTTCTGTATTTAATGTATTTTTTCTACTATTAACAAAATCATTATAATATTCTATTCCACTTGATGAAGTCCAATACTCTGTATATTCAGAAAGTACATCTATAATTCCACCTAATGTCCTAATTTTATCAAATTCTCTAATTTCATTAAAATTATTATTTTTTTTACTTACTCGACCCTCTTCCCAATTAGTATTTAATAAAGTATAATTGATATTTTTGAATAATGAATTTTCATAATTTGAAGTTAATTTTATATAATTTGAATTTCTAAATTGTGGTTCAAAATTATAATATTCAAAATTCTCTAATTGAACTCTATGAATTAATGGAACATTTATTTGATTTAAACTACTTGAATAAATTGTCAAAATACTATTATCAAAAATTTTATAATTTAATTTTGCATCAAAAGACATTTGCTCATAATCACTTGGAGATTGAACTCCTGTATTTTTACCTCCATATAGATTTCCAAACTTTTGGTAAGAAATACCACTCAATAAAGCCAAATTTTTATCACTAAATTCTAATTCAGCTCTTCCAGAATATTCTTGGTCATTAGAAATAGATTTAACTTGTCCATTAATGTTATAATTTAAATCATCTGAAAATTTTGGGTTTTTAGTAAATAACTGCAATGTTCCACCAATTGCATCACTTCCATACTGAACTGAACCACCACCCCTCATAATCTCAATGTTCCCTAAAGTATTTGGGTCAATTGTATTTAGATATTGATTAGGACCTGAGCGAAAAGTAGAATTATTTAATCTAATTCCATCTACTAAAATAAGTGTTTGATAACCTGTTAAACCTCTCAAAAAAGGCGAACCACCACCGTGATTTGTTTTTTGGATAAATATACCTGCATTACCCATCAAAGTTTCGGGAGTAGAACGAGAATTATTATAAATGATATTTTCATCATTTATTGAAGTAACAGAAAAAGGTATATCTAATAAATTTTTGTTACTTCTTGAAGCTGTAACAACTACATTTTGTTTAACAGTAAAATTCGAAACTTTAACCGTATCTAAGTTCTGTGTTGAATTAGCTTTTGTATTATTATAAGAATTTACAATTACTAAAATTAAAATTATTATATACACATATTTGATTATATTCATTTAAAATCTATGAATTTGCATTGACTATCTTTGTTTTATATTTTAATAATTATTTAATAATTACTTTTTCTTATTATCTTTTTTACTTTTGATAAAATCTTCTACATTATCAAGTTTAGGTGAATTAAATACTGCTTTCCAATCAAAACCTTCATCAAATGGATTTAATGCTTTAGCTGGGTCAAAAACTCTCTTGTCAATTGGTTTTACTTTATATGGAGTAAAATCTGGTGTAAATGTAAAGAAATCAGATAAATCAGTTGCTGCTGCATCAAATTGATTTAGATACGGTATATTTAATATATTCCAAAATGTTTTAAAAATACTACCAAAGCTATAATGTTTATGACTTACATGATTTTTTTTTGCGTAAGGTGAAATTACCATCATAATACTTCTATGTGCATCAATATGGTCAACTCCATCTTGTGAATCATCTTCTGTTATAAAAATCGCCATATTTTTCCAATATGGTGTATTTGATAAGAACTCTACGACTCTACCCAATGCTAAATCATTATCTGCCATATAACTTTCTCTAAATGGAAATCCTGCTTTTGGTCTTTCTCCAGCTCCATGGTCATTTGGAATTATAATAGTTAATACTTTAGGCATTTCTTTGCCATTTCCAATCCATTTTTCATTAAATTCTTCAACAAATGTTTTGTATCTGTATTGGTCAGGAATTGCCATATTATAAGTAGCATATTTTTTAGAAGTTTTATCATATAAAGGAGTAGGTATCGGATAATTTGCAATATGTTTAATTCCAACTTGCTTTAATGTAGAATCCGAAAATGTATGCGCCAATTCAATACTAAACCCAAAATTGAAAAAGTTAACTCCATTTCTATCTAAATGTTCCCACATAGAACCAGCTTCATTATAGTCTTCTGGATAAATTGCACCAGAAGCGCCTACTGATACTAAAGCACCTTTTGATTTAGACATTGGGCTAATACTTTTATTACCACCATAAGCGGCACTTACATTTGTTTCTGTAAATTCATTTGGATATGTGCAAGTTAACCACCTATGCCCATCTGCAGAGTGGTCAGAATCAACGTAAAAGTTATCTGATATTCCAAATCGTTCTGCTAATGCAAGATGATTAGGCATAATATCTGCGTTTTCAATAGTAGTCTTTTTGGACTTATCGCTAAATGTAACATTTTTGCCATATCTTGCTAATTTAGGCTCGCCTTTCCCCTCATTAATTTGACCAAATACTTCATCATAAGTTCTATTTTCTTTAGATATAAATACTATATACTTTATTGGTGATGCTTTTTCATTTTGATATTGAGGAATTGGGTTATCACTTTTTTTACTGCTTTCAACTTTGGTAAATTTGAAGTTATTATTGATAACTTTTTCAGTAAATTCTTTTAATTTTTCAGCATTTGGTATATCAATAACACTAACTATTCCATTCATCAAAGTACCAACATAAGTAGATCGTCCTTTATACTTAGTATTATTTACTTCATCAAACTTAGCACCACCATTCGCACCACTACCAAAACCTTTTGCTGATGTAAC
>JBEICW010000031.1:0-13721 GCA_040383785.1 Ignavibacteria bacterium
AACAATAAAATATTAGATTTTTTTATTTACAATTTGGTTTCCATTTCTTGTAAATAAGTTCATTATATTTTGAACACTATTTTTTGCTCTATTTACAAGCACTCTATTTGTATTTGTTAAATTCTGCAATTCCAATACCAACTTCTGTAATTCAATTCTAATTGGTCTTAATAGTGCCATATCTTTCTTGTTTAATTTCTTTTCTAACGTCGTAAGTTTCAGTGATAGTGCATCATTTGAGTTAATTTCTAGCCATTTCATAAGCAGTTTAACTCTATATTCTTCGTAACTTTTTAATTGTTTTTGTAAGTAATCTTGATTAGGCGTAATTTCATTTAGTTGGCTAATATCAAATTTAATTAAACATTGCTGTTGAGTTTTAGCCAATTTTACTAATTTCTCAATGACGTCTTTTTCTACACTTAAACACTCAATAAATTTCTCGAACACTTTGCCTCCTTGCTATGTGATTGAAAAATATTATAATTTTTATTTTACTCTATTTCATTGTTTAAAATTCATTATTTTATTTAAAACATTGCTTGATTTTCAACTTCTTCTAATTCACTTCTACCTGCTTTTTGAGTTTCAAATAAATTCATGTAATGTTTTACTTTGTTGATATAATTTTGAGTTTCTTTGAATGGAGGAACACCATTAAATTTCTCAACATTACCAGGACCAGCATTATATGCAGATAAAACTAAATCTAATTTACCTTCATATTTATCCATCATTTGTTTAAGGTATTTAGTACCACCCAAAATGTTTTCAAATGGATTAAATGAATTTTTAACTCCCAAATCTTTTGCTGTACCGTCCATTAATTGCATAAGACCTTTTGCCCCAACAGAAGATATTGCGTCAGGTTTACCATATGACTCAGCCGAAATAACAGATTTAATAAGGTTTTCAGGTACACCAAATCTAAATGAAGCTTGTTTTATAAAATCGCTATAACTTTCTAATCTATCTTCTAATTTATTTGAAACAGCAACATTTGTTTTATTTGTATTTTCCGTATTATTATCATTTAGTATTTTTATATCTTCGTTTTTATTCTTAATTACATCAATACTTTCTAATTCAATTTTATTATTCACAGTCTTTATTGAATTTGGTTTTAAGTTTTGAATAAATCTATTATATTGGTCAGGTGTCATTTCTTTAATACCACCTAACTTTTCTCCAGTAAAGTTTTGGTAAATCATATCTGCTATACCAATCCCAGTACCTTTTTTTACAACTTCATCAGCAAAAGCCATATCAGTATAACCTTCCAAAGTATCAGCACCAAAAGTCATATCAGATTTTTTCTCTTCTAACATAGCAGACTTCATACCTTTGAATATCATATTCACAAACATTGATTCAAAACCTCTCGCTACCTTTGCAAAGTCTGCTCTTTGTGATTCAGTTAAATTCTTTTTATTAACATTGGCTTGTGTTTCAAATTTATTCTTTATTGTTTCAGTATTTAATTCTTTATCAAATTTATTATTTATACTTGAATTAATCAAATCTTTATCAAATGCCTGACTACTTGATGAAATCACAGCAAAATCACCCAATAATGGCATTTTACTTGCTAAAGGTAATGAATTTGGTTTATTCAAATTTGATATTTTGTTTGATAATTCCATAAAAGTTTAAATTTAAAGATTTATATTTAATAAAAAATTAATGTTTTTTAATAAGATAAATTTTCTATTTGCAATTTAATTATTTATTTTGAAATAACAATAGGTAATTTTAATTGACATGAAGATATATTCATATTTGATTTAACACAATTGTATTTTTAAATGTTTCAAAAGTTAGAAATAAATTTTAAATAAATGATTAAAAGTGATTTATTGAATAACCAATTCTGCTTGTAAAGCACCAGACTCTTTTAATGCTTGAAAAATAGCAATCAAATCTCTTGGTTTTAATTGTAATAAATTTAAAGCAGCTGCCATATCTTCTACAGTTGAATTAACAACAGTTAGTGGATATGCTTTATTTATTTCTTCTTTAGTTTCCACTTTTGCAGTTTCACCCATTCTTGGTGGTAAAATTGTAAATGGTGCTGGTTGTGGAACAATTAGTTGTTTTTCTATTGTAATATCCAAACCGCCATGAGCAACAACCGTAGGTAATATTTCAACATTTCCGCCAACAACTATAGTTCCAGTTCTTTCGTTGATTACTACTTTGGCAACCATATCGTTTTCAATATCTACCGATTCTATTCTTTCAATAAGAGAAATTAATTGATTTTGATTTGTATTATTTGGGATTGTTATTTGGACAGTAGAGGCATCAATTGCTGTAGCTGCATTTTGTAATCCTGCAGTTGCATTAATAGCTCTAGCCATACGTGATGTATTTGTAAAATCAGGGTTTCTTAGAGAAATTTTAAGTAGTTGATTTTCTACAATACTTCCTTCAATATTTTCACTTAAAATTAATCCATTTGGAACTCTGCCCGAAGTTGTCATGTTTTTTGAAGTTTGACTGCCTAATGCACGAAAATCATAACCACCGACTGTGATTGGACCTTGTGCGTTCCCTATAACTGAACCATCCGTTGTTGATAGGGTAGTCATTAGAAGTGTACCACCTTGAAGAGAAGTGGCATCACCCATTGATGATACCACAACATCTATTTTTTGACCTTTTTTGGTAAAAGTAGGGATATTAGCTGTAACCATTACAGCAGCTACATTTCGAGTTCTATTATTACGTTGTTCGGAAGTAAGACCAAATCTCTTCAACATATTAATTATTGATTGATTTGTATAAGAAGATAATTGATTATCTCCAGTTTGGTTAAGCCCAACAACTATTCCATATCCAATAACTTGAGTAGAAGTAAATCCTTCAATATTTGCAATGTCTTTAATTCTTGCCGATTTTAACTCTAATTGAGTATTAATTAACAAAAATGCTAGTAATGCAAAACAGAAAATTTTATTTGATGTTATAAACTTCATGATAATCAACTATTAATAATAGATAAGAAGGTTTTTTTCAAAATAAAGAATGCTTTTTAATTAAAATTTATAAAGGTGTACAAATTGTAAGAAATTACAAGTAAATATTACTATTTACTTATAACATCTTACTATAAAATTGAACAAATCAAATTTTAAAACAACATTCTTAGGAACTTAGTAATTAAACCAGGTTCTTGAACTTCTGTAATCGAGCCATCACCTTCAATTAAAAGTGACAAATCTAATACATTATAAGAATAAACAGAGTTATTAGCCAATATATCAACTGGTCTAACAACACCACTTATGGTAATTGTTTGAGTTTCGCCATTCACTTTAGTAGTACGTTTACCCTCGATAATTAAATTACCGTTTGGCTCAGTATTAATAACTCTTGCACTGATTTTTGACCTAATTCTCTCGTTGCGGGCAGTTTTGCCATTAGCAGAAAATTGGTTTTCAGCACTCACTCCAATGTCCAAAGTGGTACCAGCATTACCACCTCTAAGGTTCAACCCTGCACCCAAATCAGTTGTTCTACTTGTACCGGTAGAAGCTGAATTATCTGCCTGAGTATCTTCCATAATAAAGACCATTAGAGCATCTCCAGTTCTGAATGCCTTAACATCAGAAAATAAAGATTTAGAGCTATTTTGAATGAATTGAGCTTTAGACTCAAAATTACCACTAACAAACATAAAACCGACTAATAGTATAAATGTAGCAGTAAATTTATTGAAATTTACCTTGATAAAATTAACTTTATAGTCACCTCTAACTTCTAAAGTTGAATTTCCGTTTTGCTCATTGATTTTATACATATTACCACCTTTTAGGTTAAATTGTTTATGAAAATGGTTTAAGCAAATATTAATTAATCAAATACTATGCTAAATTCCATCTACAATAAATTATTTTTCAAATATGAATTAATATTCATAAACAACTTAAGCAATGTTTCATTAATTTCAAAACAATTATGATAAAAATATTAAAAATATTTAATTATAATTGTGAAGATGTTTAAAAATAATTTTATTTTAAGATATATTTAATAATTCTATAAACTTTTATTATAATAGAATTGATATAATACCATTTAATCTTTTTATTTAATGATTACAAGTTTATCATCACTTACTATACCATTCATTACAATCGCAGCACCATCTCTTTGAACTTTTATATTTTCGCCTATTTTAGCATCATTCAGAGCTGTACCTTTTGCTCTGATAGTTACTATTCCATTTTGGGCTAATACTGTTACCTTTTCGCCACGTTTGATAGTACTTTCGCTATCTATCATAGATTTTAGAACAGCACTACTTTTTATTATATTACTATTTACTTTTTTGTCAAGTATAGAACTAAAATTTAAATCTTGATTAATTCCATTAGCAATTATAAATAAGTCTCTATCTTCCAAATCTGTTGTTTCAATTTTTGCAATTCTAATTGCATCTCTACTAATTATTTCACCAATTCTCAAAGTTTTTGTGGTAACAAAAGTTTCAGCAAAAGTTTTAACTTTAAATACAACATTATATGATTTTAAAAGTCTATTATTTTCAGCACCAAAAAACTCTAACTTTAAGTTTGAATTACCTTTAAAAAAACTACCTTCATCATTTATAATTGCAGTTACATTTTCTTCTTTAAATTGAAAATCTGGTATTGTTTGTAATATTTGAATTTCTTTTTGAGAAGAATTGCTGCTATTGATGTATTCAATAACTGCTTCTTTAAGTCTTTCCCCATTAAATGTAGATTGATTTAAAGTAGATTGACTAAAACTAAAATTACTTAAAAATACACAAATTATTGTTATTATCGATAATTTGATTAACGCAACTAAAAACAACTTTGTAACATCTTTTATTTCTAAATTTAGAAAAAATCTATTTAAAGATTTATGATAAATGAAACTATTTTGTTGACTTTTCATAACTAAACCTCATTTAGTAATTATCTTAATCTATCTTAATCTAACTTCATCAAATATTATCTTTTCAATTGAACAGCTGGAGCCAAAATATCATCAGCAGTTCGAACAGATTTAGAATTCAATTCATAAGCCCTTTGAGCTGTAATCATATTTACCATTTCTTCCACAATATCTACATTTGATGATTCTAAATGACTTTGATAAATCTCGCCTGTATTATTACTGCCTGGTTGTTGGAAAATAGCATCACCGGAAGCAGGAGTTGCAACAAACTGATTATCACCAATTGCTCTCAAGCCAGCTGGATTAATAAAACGTGCTACTTCAATTTGACCAATATTTTGGTGCTCTACACTTCCAGGAGTTAGAATACTAACCATACCATCTCTTGAGATTTTCACATCCATTGCGTCCTGCGGGATACGAAAACCAGGGTCAAGCATGTTACCTTGTGAAGTTACCAATTGTCCATTTCTGTCCATTTTGAATGAACCATCACGAGTATAAGTAAGCGAGTTATCAGGTTTTCTTACTATAAAAAATCCTTCTCCAACTATAGACATATCCAATGGATTATTTGTTTGAATTATATCACCTTGTTTGAACATTTTGGTTGTAGATACTAATTGAGTACCCGAACCAATCTGCACTTCATTCAAAGGTTCATTACCTAAACGAGTGTTGTTACCTGCTGGTTTTAAAGTTTCATATAATAAATCTTGAAATTCAGGTCTTGATTTTTTGAAACCAGTAGTATTAACATTGGCTATATTATTTGAAATAATCTCTACATATCTTTGTTGAGATGTCAAACCTGTAGCTGCGGATCTTAAAGTTTTATCCATGTAGTACTTCCTTGTACATTTTGTTTTTCCTTAAAAATGGATAAGAGAAAAAAAATATTTTTATTAAAATAAAAAAATAAGGGCTTCCAAAGATGAAATTAAATAAGCTATTAACCATTAATTTAAAAGTATTTACCCAATTTGATAGCACCATCTAAAGTATTATCGTTTGTATGTATAACTTTACTTCCAGCTTCATAATGTCTTTGTAATTCAATCATTTCTACCATTTCTTTAATGATATCAACATTAGAATTTTCAATCCAGCCTTGTTTAACAGTTACATTCTCAGGTGGAAGATATTCCACAAAAGATTCATCTGTAACAATAAAATCCGAGCCAGTTGCTTTTTCTAAAACGTTGAGGTCATCAACCTTAGCTATGGCAATCCTTGCTACACTTTGGTTATTTACGAAAACCTCTCCATCATCAGAAATTTTGACATTAGTAGCTCTTTTATCATCAACTAGTCCTTGATCTGTGATAAATTGATTTTGCAAGTTAATTGGACCACTTTCACCCGAGAGCATTTTGCCATCCCTGGCAATAATGTACCCATCCTTAGATACCGTAAAATGCCCAGCTCGAGATAAAAACTTCTTTCCTTCCTCATCTTGCATCACAAAAAATCCTTCATCCTGAATTGCCAAATCAAATGGATTGTCTGTCTGTTGGAAAGCACCTTGTTTAAAATCAGTAAAAGAACCAATAGGGGGGTCATTTTGCTCTGCATCACCGGGTACATTATAAAAATTAGCTTTGGCGTCAATCAAATTACGCTCAAAAACTCCATCTCTTTTATATCCGGTTGTAGAAGCATTTGCCATATTATTAGCTACAACTTCCAATCGAGTCTGCTGATTTTGCATCCCATAAGCCGCTGTATATAATTCTTTTAGCATTTATTTCCCGTTTACCTATTTAATAAAATATAATTTTTAATTATTTCCAATTCTAATTTAAAATTTTAAATCTTTTAGAAATTCAGTTTTTTAATTTCTTTGTAAATTGCAATTATATTTTGAATTTCCTACAAATTATAATTATGCAGATTATTATTGCATACGAATATTATTTATTTGGTATCCAAAGCCAAACTAACTTTAAACACAATTTATGTTACTCAACGCAAGTGCCAAAAATAAAAAAAGAATAAAATCTAAACAATTACAGTAGTTTAATTAAGTTCTTTAACTTATTATTATTGAAAATAACATTTAAAAAAATGTTGTAATGTTATGAAATATAGAAAGATATAAAATATTTAGTGTTTAAATTCATGCAGATATGTTGACAACTAAAAAGTAGTTTGCAATTTTCAACATAGAATAATATTTAGTAAATGCCTACAAGTGGATTGTATAGAAATAAACAAATTGGCTAAAAACTGTAAAAATGGTCAATATTAGCACCCAGTTTGCTGTAAATTTTTAATTTCATTTATCAAGTTTTGATTATTTACTTGGGTTGTATATATTAAGTATATATTAAGTATATATTAAGTATGTAAAAAAGTAAAAGTTATATTTAAAATTATATTTCAAATATATAAATTTACAGATAAATAATTAAAATTATTTGGTTTGAAATTCTAATACAATTGTAACGAAATTTTCATGATTAATTACATTAATTTTTCCGTTATAAATGCTCATAAGATTTTTTATTATAACCAATCCCATACCTGAACCCTGTTGTTCAAAAATGTTTCTTTTGTCTTGATTATAAGCACCGATTTCATCTATCTTGATTTTTTGAGGAGTAGATAATTGATTTGTAAATTTTAATTGATATGAATTATTATATTTTTTGCCTTCAATGATAATCCTTAAACCACTTTCTGAAAATTTAACAGAATTATCAATTAATTCTTCACAAATTTTGATAAAATAATCTTCATCAATTTTAATTGGACTTTCATCTAATATCAATTCTAAGTCATCTATTCTATTGACTTCGTTGAGTTTCTTTTCAACTATTTCTTTTATTAAACGTGAGTTGTTATGAATAATAGAAATTTTCATATTATTCAAGATTTCTGTATTATTTTTAATTAACTCTGTTTCAGCATACAATAGATAATTTACAATTAACCTATTTAATCTGTTTGCAGAATTATAAATCGTATTATGAAACTGATTAAGTTCACTTTCTTCAAGTCCTTTATTCATAATTAAAAACTGTGATGCAGAAATAATTCCATTTAAAGGAGTTCTCAATTCATGTGGTAATATAGTTGCAAGTTTTAATTTTAAATCACTAATTTTATTATCATTAATTTTAGTGATTGTCTCTACTTTGCTTAATCTTGAATTAATAGCAGCAAAAAGGTCGTTTTTATTAAATGGTTTTGTCAAATAGTCATCAGCACCAATCTGCATACCATAGCGTATATCTCTAATATCTGCTTTTGCTGTTAAGAAAATTATAGGAATAGTGGAAGTTTTTTCCTCTTTTTTGAGTGCCACTAATAATTCATAACCATTCATAATTGGCATTGCTATATCAGAAATAATTAAATCTGGAATTATATTTTGAGCGAGTGTCAAACCTTCTTGTCCATTTACCGCACCAAATACCGTGTAATCTTCTAATTCCAAAAGTTCAATTAAACTTTCTCTAACAATGGTTTCGTCTTCTATAATTAATAATTTTGCCATGTTTATATAAAAGTATAATTTGCATATTTATTTTAATCAAATATTAAATAAATTGAAAAGTTATTATAAATCTTAAAAAAAAATGAATTATTCAATAAGTACTTGCTTAAAATTAATGCAATTTATATATTTTTTTGATAATTATAAATAATAGTGTTAATTTTGATAGATACTAAAAAGTTATATAAAAAATTAATTTTAATTTATATTTTTGTATGTGATTTTATAAACAAGAAGGATAATATTTTGAAATATTTGCAAAAATCATTTGGAACAATAATTTTATTTACTTTATTGTTTTTGAATATTTATTATAATTCTTATTCTCAATTATTAAAAGATAATAAACAGTTTTACAATTCAATTACAAATGAATTACTAGGAATTAAACCATCAGTATCTTATGGTTTGAATTCCCATATTGCATCATTTAATCAATTTCAAGGATTGATTGATTGTAATGAATTTACAATAGGTAATGGAAATGGTATAAACTTTGGTATAGAATTAGAAACCGAATTATCTAATAAGTTTATGTTAAGTTTAGGATTTGGTTATAGCGGTAGAAATGGACTATTATCAAGAGAAAACCAAACAACCGTTAGAAATACTACCACAGGTGTTGAGGAATTAATTACAACAAAAGCAGAAATTGATACCAAAATTAATTTTATTGATTTTAAACCAGGTGTAAAAATTAATTTAGTTGAATTTTTAGAGGGTCCACTGTTTTTTACACCAGCATTTCGAGTTTCAATGCCGATAAGTGGAACTTTTGACCAATATGAAAAAATATCAAGTCCCCAAACTGCAGTTTTTACAAATCCTGATGGTAGTAGAACTACCCAAAGAAATTTGTCAAAAAATAATTTTGAAACATTTAATATGCCTAATTTAGGTGTATCATTTGGATTAGAAAAGTATTTTAAAGTAAGTCATACAAACTATATTTCATTAGGTTTTAATTATGATTATAATATAAATAATTTACTATCAGATGCTGATTGGAAAATTAATACAATGAGTTTTAGTTTGGGATATAGATATTCAATTGATAAAGCTACAAAAGAAATTCCTGTAATTGAAGACAAAGAGCCCATCAAAGAAGAACCTGTAATAGTTGAAATTAAGAAAGAAGAGCCAATTATAATTCCACCACCACCACCTTCTCCTTACTTTGATTTAGAAGTAGTAAATGAAGGTACGTTAGCAGAAGTAATAAGTGGAAGAGAAATTTTAGCAACTATTCCTGTAGTAAATTCAGTATTTTTTGACGATGGATCTTCAGAAATTAGTAATAATTATCGTAAATCATTTGTAAACGTGAATTATTTTAGTGGAAATGCTATAGAAAAGCATTATTACATATTGCCAAGAATAGCAAAAATCTTAAAAGAAACTTCAAATGCACAATTGACGATTCGTGGTTTTACATCAGGTAAATATTCACCAAATGAAAACAAAAAACTTGCGACAGATAGAGCAAACAATGTTAAAGATATAATTGTATCAATGGGAATTAGTCCTAACACAATTAAAATTGAAACACCTGCTGAGCCAGACATTAAATCCACTTTAGAAGGTTTAGATTTAGCTGTAGAAAATAGAAGAGTAGATTTGATTTTGCAAAATGCACCATTGCAAAATTATGTAGAAATTGTAAGTTATAAAGAAGTTACAGGTAACCTAAAAATTACATCTAAAATTTATAATTCAAAAGATAAAGTTTCATTAAAAAGCAATATTTCTAAAAATAACTATAATTTAGGTAATAATGATAAATTAGGTATTTTTTATAGACATAGAGTAGATGTTTTTTCAAATGTATTAGATGTAAAAATTGATGCAAATTTGAATGAATTATACAAAACTTATTCAAATAACTTCGTTTTAGATACATTAAAAGAGAGTTTTGTCAATTTAAACTTAGAAAACTTTGAAGCTGTACTTAGATTTGATTATAATAGTAGTGAATTATCTATAGAAAATAAAGAATTAATTAATCAATTATATAAATTAGTACCAGAAGGCACAACTCTAGTAATTCTTGGCAGTACAGATACTTATGGTACTGAAAAAAGAAATAAAACACTTGCTGGTGAACGAGCAAATAATACTAACGCTTACATAAAAACATTAAAAGGGCGAAATGTTAATTTAGAAACATTAACTACAAATGAAAAATTTGATGAATCAACTCCACAAGGTAGATTTTTAAATAGGTCAATTAGGTTAAGATTGAAACCATAGAGTTTGAAACCATAATTGATTATTTAAGTAAAAAAATTAAAGATTACAAAAAAAGCAGAGTTTAAACACTCTGCTTTTTTTATTGTAAATAAAAAATAATAGAAAAAATAATATGTATTATTCATTACGTGAAAATTCTGAAAGGAAATGAAATTCAATTTCTGGATTTTTTTCAATAGTTTTTTCGAGTAACCAAGATGAATCAGCAAAAAAGATTGGAAGACCATCTTTATCAACAGCAATATTTTGAGATTTTAATCGTATAAATTCATTTAAAATTGCTGAGTCTTTAGAACTAATCCAACAAGCTTTGTAATAATTCAAAGGCTTAAATTTACAAGACGCACCGTATTCGTGTAATAATCTATATTGAATTACCTCAAATTGTAATTCACCAACTGTACCTATAATTTTTGTAGAACCCATATTTTGTTCAAATAATTGGGCAACACCTTCATCAGTTAATTGTTCAATTCCTTTTGCTAATTGTTTTGACTTTAGAGGGTCAGAATTAATTAATTCTTTAAAAATCTCTGGCGAAAAGCTTGGTATTCCTTTGAAAATCAATTCTTCACCTTCAGTTAATGTATCTTTGATTTTAAAAGTTCCAGAGTCATAAAGTCCAATCACATCACCAGGAAATGCTTCATCAATAATATTTTTTTCAGATGCAAAAAATGTCGCAGGAGATGAAAATTTAATAGTTTTTTTCAATCTTGGGTGAAAATAAAACTTATTTCTCTCAAATGTTCCAGAACAAATCCTAACAAATGCAATTCTATCACGGTGCTTCGGGTCTAAATTTGCATGGATTTTGAATACAAATCCTGAGAATTTTTCTTCTTCTGGATTTACTAACCGTGTGTTACTAAATCTTGCAAGTGGAGATGGAGCAATCTCTAAGCAGGTATCAAGTAATTCTCGTACACCAAAGTTATTAATTGCACTTCCAAAAAATACAGGAGCTATATTTGCTTTTAAATACTCTTCTTTGTCAAATTTATCGTAAATGATATCCACCATCTCTAATTCTTCTTGAAGAGTATTGATATACATATCAAGCTTGTTTTTGATAATTGGGTCATTTAAGTCATCAAATTTTAATATTTCGTCTTCATCTTCTACTTTAGTTCTATTTGCAGAAAAAAGATTTATATTTTTTCTATAAATATTATAAACACCTTTGAAAGTTGAGCCACGACTAATGGGCCAAGAAAGTGGACAAACTTTAATATTTAATTTTTTTCAATTTCATCAAGAAGTTCTATAGAATCCTTACCTTCTCTATCCATTTTATTTATAAATACGATAGTAGGAGTATTTCTCATACGGCAGACTTCCATTAGTTTTTCGGTTTGTGCCTCAACTCCTTTTACGCTATCCACAACCAATATTACACTATCAACAGCCGTTAGAGTGCGGTATGTGTCTTCTGCGAAGTCTTTGTGTCCAGGTGTATCAAGTAAATTAATTCTATATCCTTGATAATCAAAAACCATAACAGCAGTAGAAACAGAAATACCTCTCTGCTTTTCTATTTCCATAAAATCGGAAGTTGCAGTTTTTTTGATTTTGTTTGATTTAACTGCTCCAGCAGTTTGGATTGCACCACCGTATAACAAAAACTTTTCGGTTAGTGTAGTTTTACCAGCATCAGGGTGAGAGATGATAGCAAGTGTTTTTCGTTTGTGTATTTCTTCTTGTAAACTCATAGTTGGCTAAAGACGAAATGAAATTAAAATAATTGATTTTTTGATATTAAATAATTTTTATTACTAAAATTAAAATAAAGAATCATTTTGATTGTCTAAATTTAATTAACAAGTTAAAAAATTAAACAAATATGTTAAAAAATCTTAAATTTCAATTATATATACTAATTTTATTAGTTGTGGTAGTAATATCTTGTGATAATGATAAAAAAATTGAGCAAAAACAAACTGAAAATAGTAATGAAATTATTGCAGAGAGTAACCCAAGAAAAAATAAAAAAATAAAATTAAAAATTGATACAATTGAAACAATAAATAAAATTGATTCAACAAAATATAAAATTTTGCAAGCAAATATTGGAACGTTTTATTTGGAATCAATTGAAGGTGCAGCAGGTGCAAATGCAACATATGAAACTTATAAAGATGAAAAAGGAACTTGGTATGCCTCTGGTAGTAGTATCAGTGGTATAAGAACTGGCGACGACCCAGCACTTTCTAAAAAGGACCAAATGATTTTAAAGTCAATAAAATTAGATATTGATTCAACTCTAAATCTTTCATTAAATGTTTGGAAAAGCAAAATTATAAACACAAAATATAAAGATGAAAAATTAGATATTCAATTACAAAATAAATTAGAAGATATCTCTAATCCTATTGATAATGGAATTAAAATTACGGATAGTAATTATGTATTTGGTAAACATTTAGCAATCTTGATTGGTGATAGTTTTGATTTTAGCAAAATTCTTCCTGTTGATTCTGGAATTTCTTCGAATGAGAATACATTTATGTTAGTTTATAATATTTCAAAAAATGAATTTATACTTTATGTATTTGACCCAGATGATAGAGCCAGATTTAAATTTAAGTTTTCTAAAAAAAGTAAATGAAAAATTAACAGATAATAAAATAAATTCAAAGATAAATTTTAAAATGTGGTAAATTATGAATTCAAATCTAAATGTAAAATGTCCAAAGTACAACTACAACCTTTGAGTTGGGTGATACATTAGTTAATCAAGTAAAAAGTGAATTGAGTGGTGGTTTTCAAATTAAGCTTACTAATTTACAAAAGCAACTTGACGAGAAAAGTCAATGAGTTATAAATAAAGAAAGTCAATTAAAATCAGAAATAGAAAATATTAAACATCAAAGCAAAAGATTACTTGAAAAAGCAGAAATTGAAAAGGAAAATGAAATTGAGAATATTAAAATCCAAACAAAAAAAAACCTTAAATCTCAGTTAGCAAACGAACTAGAATTAAAGTTCAAAAAAGAGAATACTGATTTAGTATCTTTACTTAAAAATCAAATATCAGAAC
>JBEICW010000032.1:0-13691 GCA_040383785.1 Ignavibacteria bacterium
ACTGTTCTTTGTGTGCTTAATGCTTCTTGATTTTGTAATGCTATTTTTCTACCACGTTCAGCATTTTGAAGTCTTTGTGCTTCGGTTTGTGCCATCGTTGTCCTTGTTTCGTTTGCTTGGTCTGTTAATATTTGTGCTTGTGCTCTTGTGTTTTTTTCTCCTTCTGTATCACCAGTACTACCAAGTATATCAGCAAAATCATTAGCGTTTTTTGCTCGTAATTCAAGGTCAGCTATAGTTGCCTTTTGTTGAGCAATTTGAGCCGCTAAATCAATCCCTCTTTGCCTAGTTAACATTACCAATTGCTTTCTTTCGGCTTCCATTTGTGCTAACTTTACTATATTGGCATTTTTATTTACAATTAAGGATGCTGTATTTTCATTAGTTAATGCTGTCAATATTCTCATTCTAACACCAGTTGAATCAAGTGCTCCTATAAGTGCTCCAAAAAAACCACTTGCTCCAGCTGCTGATGCTGTTGTTAATGCTGTTTTAAATGCACCTATTGCTATTATTGACTTTGTTACAGATACTGTTAAAAGTGTAAATATTGTAGAAATAGTGGCTAATGCTAATTTTAATCCAATAAAAGCACCAATAATAAATCCAAGTATTTTGAATTGTCCTAAAAAGTAAAACAACTCACTTAATACAGCAATAGCACCGCCAAAAACAGTCACAAACCCAACACCTATGTTTGTTAATAGTGTTGCTAAATTTGTTAATGCTTCTGCAAAAACAACAAAAGCGTCAGCATTAAAAGATTGACCAATAGCGTTTTTAAAGTTACCTAAAGAATTAACAAATCCATCAATAACAGTAGGGTCCATTTGCATCAATGCTTTTGCTATTCTTTCGCCAAATATAAACAAATCAGCAACTAAATTAGAAATAACTTCATCTAACTTTACTAATGCAGGCGATGCTGATCCAATACCAGTAGCCAATAAATTAAATTCAGCAAGTATATTTTTGATTAATGAACTCGTTGTTGCTGTTGCTTCTTTTAATACGTTTTTCAAATTATCTTTAAATGTACTAAACTGACCACTCAATGTTTTTGATTGCATTTCCATCGAACCTTCTGTTCGTGAACCTAAAGCATCAACCAAATCATATACAGTATCAGTAGCAAGTTTTCCTTCACTAACCAATTTTCTAGTTTCAGCAACAGATTTACCCAACATATTAGCCAAAGTATCCCAAGCAGGAATACCGATATCAGCCAACTGATTCATGTCATCTGTTCCTATTTTAGCGTTTGATACCATCTGGCCAATGACAAATGTTGTTCGTTCAAGTTTTTCTTGAATATTTCCACCTGCTACTGATACTGTGTCACCCAATTTAACCATAATTCCAGTTAAATCAGTAGCATTAACACCAGCATTCAATAGCGACAATGAAGCATTTGCCAACCCATCAAATTCAAATGGTGATTTTGTTCCTAAATCTTTTAATTCTGAAAGTAAAGCATTTGCTCTTTCAGCATTGCCTATTAATCCCTTAAAGGCAATTTGTGTTTGCTCTGCACTAGCATTCATTTTGACACCAGATATAACGACACCAGCACTAGCAATAGCAAGTCCACCAAGTGCCATAGCAAGTCCAGCAACAGCGGTCTGTGCTTGTTCAGCCGCATTTCCCATATCTTGGAAATCGCCTTCTGTTCTTCCTAAATCTTGCTGTGCTCTTGTTAAAGCGTTTCTAAATGCTGATGTGTCTAACCGTAGCGTAGCAAATAATTCACCAACATTCAATGACATCTATATCACACTCCTTTACCAAGAAGCGATTTGTGACACCACCTCTTTGTTATTCTTATTCATTCCTTTTCTTGGCTTTCGTTTACTTTCAGCCTTTTGTTCGTCTGTCATATTGGCTTCAGCATATATGTCTAGTAAAGCGAATAATTTTCTTGGTGTGCATTTCCAAAAATCTTCTTCACGCATATTCAAAGTTACAGTTGCTAAATAGTAGAACATTTCCCAGTCCCAAAATGATTCTTCATTTGGGTCTGGTGTTTTTAGTTTGGGTCAACTTGCTCATCTGCTTCTGGTAAAGAAATACCTAGTGCTTCATTTAATTTAGTTGACAAATCTTGAATGTCAGTAATCGTAATCATAGAACCAACTTCTTTTAATGTTGGTGCATTTTCATTGCTTTGTAAACCTGCCCAAAGCAATGCTCTAATTGCCTTAATAGATCCAGTTTCCAAACTTAACAAAACATCATTAATGTTACCTGCAACATCTTCCAATTCAGCAAATGAATTCAAATCAAATTTCAATACATATTCATTTCCACCAAGTTCAACATTAACACCTTTGTTTTTAATTGTTTTCAAGTTTGACTTTTTCATTCTAAACACTCTCCGTATTTTTTTTAGTTTTATAGTAAAAAAATAAAAGGGTTACACGCATATAGCGTGTAAACCCTTATTGACTTGCTTAATAAGTAAAAATTAAATCAAAGAACCAAGAGAAGCCGCTGTGATGTTTTTAGCAGTTTCATTGATCACAACATCTTTAATTTTTCCACCTTTTGTCGAACCAAAAGTGTTTTGTGTTGGAATAGCCATACCGCTTACGCTGATGGACACATAATCTTCGCCTTTCAACTCATAATCAATTTTGGATGCTTTGCACTTATACAAAATAACGTGAACATCGCCAGCGTCAGTGTAAAGTGTTTGTGCTTCCATGTAGAAGTATTTAGGAAGGTCAAGTCCACGCAAAGTAAATGTTTGTGTTTCATCAGAACCAGTTCCACTAGCAACGATATCTCCACCATACAATACTTTGAATGCGTCAAGGCTCATAATTGCGTTTGTAAACGACCAGTTAATAGTGTCAAGTTTGGAATATCTATCCAAAACAACTTCATCACCACGAAGGTCTTTTTCAATGAAAGTTGGTGTAAGGGATAGTGTTTGAATACCCTTAATGTCAATAACATCAGCACTTCCACCAGTAGATTCCAATCTGTAATCAGCATCGCTATCTTCGGCAATTAAAACAATTTTCAAATCATTAATACCAAGAATTTTAGTTTCTTTTGTAGCTGCCATTTCGTATCACTCTCCATTTTTTTTATTAAATATCATTTTGCGTATACACATCAAGATTGAAGGAAAATTCAAATAAACCATTATTATCTTTACCTAATGATATAGGTTGACTTTTTGAAGCTATTCTCATTTTTCTTCCATCAATAAACAAAAAGCCACCGCTATTATTATTGATCAAAGCGTTATATACAAGCCATATTTGTTCGTGTGCTAAATTTGCTCTTTCATTTCTTGCTAACACTTGAACCGTTCTTATGCTATCACTAAAATTATATATGTTTCCTAAACCGCCAGTATCACGAATGCAAGTGATGTTTTTTGGCTCATCAGGCATATAATTAAAGAAAACATCATTATCTGTTGAATATCCACCAATATAAGTTACATAACCAAGTCCGTCAAGGTATTTTGCGATAGTTTCAATTAACATTAAATACCACCGCCCTTACTGATTGATGTTTCAATTTTATTGGCAATCAATCGTTGAAGTGTGTCTTTTTCTTCATTCAATGTTCTTTCTAACCATTTACCTCGACCAGTTCCTTGAAAATTATATTCAGGATGCTCATGAAGTCTAACAGCATAAGGTGTGTCAAATGATACCATTGTTGTCATCAAGTTTTCATCACCACTAGTTTTACCGCTTGCTCTTAATATTCCATCTTCTTTTGGTGTTGTTTTTAATGATTCAGTTAATAGATATTCAGCACCAATCTGTAAAGCATTGTATACATCTCTATCAACCACATTTGAAATGCTTTTATTTAACCTAACATTAACATTAACATCAAATTTCATGTTAACAACACCTCCAAGTGTGAGATGCCTTGTGGTGAATAGTGTGCAATACATTCACCTACAATGTATTTTTCACCAGCAAACTCAACAGTTGATTGTGTTGGAATATCAGTTCCAAGCGTAAACAAAATTCCACGATAAGATTTTGTTTCATCTAATGGTTGTCTACTTGTCGCAACTTTTGGCTCAAATCTACATTTAATTAAATATTCACCAGTTGTTGCGTTAAATCCTTTTACAACCATCGAATCAAGTGTATTGATTTGCTTATAAACTTTTTCACCAAATGATGTTACACCTTCAAATGCTTTTAGTTTAGCTTCTTGCCCAAATAAATAAAGTGGTGGCTTCATATCATTCTCACTCCACGATATAGCATACCAGCAAGAAATAAAATCCTTTTTGCTCGTGGTGCTAATGAGTCAGTTTGACTTGTTCCACTTTTGTTTTCTGAACTTGAAGATGATGAACTGGTTGCCTGATATGTTCCAATACTGATTGAATAATATTGTGCTTGAGAGCCAGCAACATCAATCTGCTCTCCAACAGTTAACCAATATTCAACTTGTGCACAAGTAGCATTTTTAGCAACTTCCATTTGTTCAACATTATTAGGATCAAGTTTACCCATCACAGTATAATCAATTAAATCACTTGCTCTTTCTAATAAACGGTTTGTATCTGATGGCAGTGATGCACCGCCAAGATACACTTGCAACTCAGGACCAGTAGCATATGCCATAGCGACCACCTACTTTTTAGTTGATTTTTTAGGTTTAGGAATATACGCTGTGACACCTTCAAGTTGCCCTTCTTCTTTAATTGGCTCATCTTCTTTATATAATTCAAAGTCAGAATTTGACTCAATTAATTTAACAACCCATTCAGCATCATCGTTTTCCCAAATCATTTTTGTTTTTACGTTGATGTACTTCATATCGTCACCTTCCTTAATAAATAGCCACCCAATAAAGGGTGGCTATTATTTGGAATATTATTGTTTAGCGTTAAGAACAACAAGTCCGTCTGGGCGAACAACTTTCGCACCAAATACATGAAGTCCTTTTACAGCATCAGCAAATCTGTTTTCTGGTCTGAATGCTTCAACACTCATGATTTGTTCAGCGTAGGAAATAGCACCAGCATAACCAGCCATACATCTCCAAACGTCAGTTCCAGTAACAACTTCTTTCTTAACATTGTTGGAAGTCAAGATGTTAAAGCCAGCCGCTCTACCAACAACACCATTTTGTAGTGTGCCGTCACCAAGTTGGGAACCACTAGCAACAAAGCGGTCATCTTGAAGCAATTTACCATGTACCCAAGATGGAACAATTACCCAACGACCATTACTTGGAGCATTTTGCTCGTCAAGAGCAACACTCAACTCAACCAATTTTTCGTATGCGTTTGTAGAAGTAATTTGAACGCCACCTGCTCCACCAATACCACTAGCTGCACCGTTAAACAAACCAGCGATGTATTGATCAGCAACGTCACGAAGTGCATAAGCCGCTTCTTCCATTGCTTGTGCCATTACTTTTGGATTTTGTTGTGCTGTGTCAATATCATCAATATAAAATCCAAAGTATTTTTGTTGATCAATCAACAATGTTTGTTGGTTGGAATCCAAATCTTCCAATGTAATAGTACCGTTTTTGCTGTAGTTGGAAACACTAACTGCTCCCAAAGTGTTGATTTTAACAGACGAACCAAAACCTGTAATATCACCTTGATAATCACGATTAACAATACCTTCTTGTGTAAATACTTGTGCCTTTTTCAAAGAATTAAGCAACAAAGCCGACCAAATGCTAGGAATAAAATTATTCAAACTCATCGTTATCACTCTCCATAATTAATTATTTTTTAGATAGAAATTTCATTACTTCGTCAATTCTTTTTTCCATTTCCGATGGACTCATACTTTTAATGATATCCATCGTCAATAAATCAGGTGGTGTTGATTTACTAAAATCTTGACCGCCACTTTTAATCTGTGAATTTCCTTTTAACTCTGGAAATTCTTTTAATACATCTTCAAGTGATTTATTCAATTTTTCAACATCCAATTTACCATCATTGTAATCAATATCATTTGCGTCAATTAATTTTAATGCGTAATTAATTTTTTCTGACTTAATGCCAGCATTGATCATTTGCATTTTAATTTCGTTTTGTTTTAGATTTTGATTCATCTGATTGATGTATTGTTCTTTTTGTTGTAAAGATTCTTGAAGTTTTTGTAAATCACTTTTTTGTGCTTCTTCTTGCTCTTTTTGTTTTTGTACCAATTCTTTTAGTTGTGAATCAGATTCAAATCCTAACGACTTGACAAACTCACTAACTTGCTTTTTGCTTTCTCTTTGAACACGTTGCATAAATGCTTTTTCGTTTTCAAATGTAATTGCTTGTGATGTTTGTTCTTGACTGCCAGCATTATCTTGAACTTGATCACCTTGTTGAACATTATTTTCTTCCATTTTAACACTCTCCTATTTTTATAGTGGCTGTACCACTTAGCCTAACTTTAACGCAAGTTGTCAGCGTTTGTAAAGCACAAATATATGAAAACTGTGTTTTCACAGATAAATATATCTTCCTATATATATAGCCACATAAATGATAAAAAACGAACCTATTACAAATTAATGCTTTCTCGATCATATCTTCTTTTAAAATCATTTGCTTTTACCAAATCACGAAGTTGCTTTTGTTTTTCTTTAATTTTATTTTGTGCTATCATTCGTGACTGATCATCAGTTGCCACTGCTTCACGTCTTTTCCATTGTCTAACATCTCTTTCCAACGCTCTTTGTTTTTGCTTTTCATCATATCTATTTGGTATTTTTTTAATTGGCTCTATCGGTTTAGTAAAACCTTCAACATACATTGTAGCAACATGACCGCAATTAGCATGGAATAACCCATTTGATTTTGCTTGTGCAAGTGATTGATATTTAGGACTTACTCCACTTATAGATAGAACTTTACCTTCATATGAATCGCAAACTTTACAACTATGTGGATGATAACTAACAATCAATAAATCTTCACCAAGTTGCGTAATTCTACTTTCATGTCCTGCCATTGATGCTCTGCCTACCGCTGTCCTTACAGCCATATCACTATATGAAGCAAGATTCCAATTTCTACCTGCTCTATCTACAAATCCACTTATACCCTGATTAGCAAATTGGTCTAAACTTTCTTTAATCGCTTGCCTTTTTGTGATTGTTCCTGCTATCACTTTACTTGAAGTATTTGCGATAATTTGTCGATATGAATCATTTGCTTTTCTTAGGATTTGTGCATTCATACCTTTTAACAATCCGTTTGTTTCGGCTATTAAATTGGTGATAGCGACATTATTTATTTCATTCATATTAGTAGATAGGAACGTTGCTAAACTTCCATACGCTTGAATATAATCGGATTCTGCTGACTTTATACCAGCAATAAATGATTGTTCAATAACATCTTGTGTTATTTTAGCAGAGGCTATTTCAGCCTCTGCTATACGTTCATTAATCTCACGCAACATCTCTTGAATTTGTGAAAGTTTACGTTGTTGCCAATCAGGTGCATCAATACCTTGATTTGTTTTTTTAGCAATCATCTTTAATATATCGTATTCAAGTTCCAAGTATACTTCTCTTACTTTTTCAGCAAGAAAAGTCATTTGTTCTGGTGACATTGCCATTTGTCATTCACCTACTTAAAATTTATCATCATACCATCTTTTTAGAAAACTTCTTGTGTCGCTTCCACTTTCAACCGTTGTCAATACTCCATCAATGACTTCATTTGTTTTTGTGTAAGTATTTTCACCGCTAATAAATGGTGTTGCTACTTCAATTGATTCTTGCACTTTACCTTGCTCCAACAAAACTTCTGCTTTAATAAATGCTTCAACTTCTTCTGCTGTGTATTCATTAAACAACATTTGCCAAAACGCATACTGTGTTCCTTCAAATTCAGCGATAGATTTTTGTTTGTTTTTTGTGTCTACAAAAATATAGTTAATCATTATTACACCTCCGATAGTGCTACAATAGCATGAATATTGTAGGTTTCGCCACTTTGATTTACAATCTGTAATCTTCCACCAGTGTAAGGTGAAATAGCAATACCGTTAGGAAAATCTAAACGCAAGATTTGATTAACTGATAATCTGTATTTTGCTAAATCAATGGTTGCTGTTCCTGCTTGATTTCTCCATTGTAAAATAAAATATCCACCGTCTAATGATGTAGTATCATTTCCAGTTTGTAGTGTCAAACTAAACAACTTAATTCGTAAAGATGAATTAAGTGCTGTGTGAATACCTGCTGCTACACTATTTGCTAAATTGTTAAACTCTGTGTAAACATGAATGGTTGGTACAGCAATATCTTCTAAACCATTATTTGTTCCTACTGCTCTTTCTCTAACATAAAGCGGATTTGTTGAAGAAATATTTACGTTTGATTCATTTGTCAACTTTACTGCATTTGTTGTACCTATGTTTACTGTTGGTGTTCCACTAATTGTTGCATTAACATTTGGTGTGTTTGTTACTGATACGTTTGGCGTATTTGCTACATTGACATTCTCTGTTAATGGTGGATAATAATTAACTCCCATTTGTTATCACTCTCCTAAATTTTTATTATGGTGTATAAACTTCAAATCTTACTTGTGTTTCACTTATATTTGTAATTGAAGCAAGATTTTCTCTAGTTAACATATATACTTCTGTTTCAAACATACCGTATTGCTCAAATGGTACTGTTCCACTTCCAGTTGCTTCCAACCAAACATTTGATTGAAAATCTCTATACCATAGCTTACTATCTTGTGACTTGATCAATACTCTTTTTGGTAAAGAAGATATCCCTTCTTCTGTCAGTGTTTTGATAGTTGCTGTACCAGCACCACCGTTACCTGCTGTTGCATTTACTCCACCAGTTCCACCAGTACCACCTACAACTTCTAATTGTGCTTCTGATTGAATGGTTGATGAAGCAATAACATTATTGTTTGAATCTAAAAATGATTTGGCGATAACGTTGATTGAACCACCACCAGAACCACCACCACCTGCTTGAGAACCATTTCCACCGTTACTTCCTCTTGAAGCAAATCCATTTAATTGTACTCCTTTTTTATAATTTCCTAAAACGCTTAATAGTAGCAAACCACCGCTACCATTTGCTCCTGAATTTGCTGTTGAAGGCGAGCCACTTGTGTTAACTGTAGTTGAATTAGAAAAGAATGTCCTACCGACACCACCAACAACACCAGCACCACCGCCTACGGTTACTGTTAATCCAGCAGTATATCCAGTAGTATTGATTCTGATAATACCATTACCACCAGCAGATAAAGTTGCGTCTGGTGAGTCAGTTGGTGTTGCGTTCCAACCATTTTCACCACCACCACCGTTACCACCTGAAAAGGTATGACCTTGTGTACCAATACCGCTTGACACAGTATTTGTTTGTGTTCCATTTTTTCTTGCTGAACCCGATGCACCACCACCCGTTGCTCTGCCAGTTCCACTTGTTCCACTAATACCATTAAATCCTTGACTTGTTCCTGTTGTTGCACCAACTGATGTTCCACCAGTTCCACCAAGTGAAGGAAGTGTAGCATTTGTCCAAATAGGAAGATTCACACCTGAACCAGCCGCACCTCTTGCTGTCATGGACATTGAACCATTGTTGGTTAAATTTCCTTTTACAAAAACATACATACCTCGTGTTCGATAAGGTGGCGTAAAGGTGATATTTTGATTGATGGTTAAATTACCATGAAATATCCTTATACACATCACACTATCAATAGCACCAGTGATATCGTCAAAAAATGGTGTTAAAAGTGGTGTTGGTTGTGATGCATCTGGTGTGACATTAAATACTTGATCGCCATAAAAGTTTTTAACTCTCACGCTTAAATTTAATCCACCAACAATAAAAGTGTGACTTCCATTTTCAACTCTTAATTTTTCTACATTGTTGCCTATGATTATATCGTTGATTGTAGTTCCAGTATATGTTGCCATTTGTTAAACCTCCTGCTGTGGCAATTTATCTAAATAGTTAATCATATAAGTATCATAAGAAGAATGATTGACCGTTATAACGCCACTTACATCATCGTAAAAAAAAGCATTTCCTCTTTGCTCTGGAACAAAAGTTCCATTAATAACAACATCAATTGACATACTATTTAGAATCGTTTTTGCTGCTGTATTGTAACTTCCATCTTTAAGCAAATAAGCAAAACGAATCGTGTTTGGATTTTGGTTTGCATCTAAATAACGTAAAGCGTGTAAAGAATCTATATACAAAATCCTCCATGTTGTTTTTGCTTCAAAATCATTTACATCATTCATATTTATTTGTTGCCAATTAAAATCACTAGTTCCACTTGTTGTTCCAAACCATCTATTTCCACTATCAAAAGATATTGCGAAGTTAGCTGACAACGAGCTATTGTTTATTGTTTGTACAATATCAATTACATCTTGGATATCTATATCGCCTGATGCTTTTATAATTCTTGGTTTTGGTACTGCTTTTAATGTTATTGTTGTTGGATTTATCGTTATTTCTTTTAATCCTAAAAACTCACTAATATTGATATTTGTTACTTGAATATTTGGTATGTCATCATACAAAGTATAACTATAATCATTTTTTAATTTTGCTGTTCCACCTGAAAATTCAACATAATCATTTGGATATGGTTCAAAATCTTCTTCATCACCATTATCAAATGTAGCAATGACTCGTGTTTGTTTGTTTGGCTCAACATCATCATTTACTCTAATTAATGGCGTTACTACAAGTCTATCTTCTGGAACAATATCTAATAATTGAATCGTTGTTGTACTATTTGGTGCTTTTCTAAACTTTACAGTTTGTCTAAATACCCTGACATCTTCTAACTGATTAGTTAGTAATGATAATGAATCACTCGATGTTGCATTTCCTTCTGCTCTATTAATGAATGTTTTAATCTTATCTTTTTCGTTTCCAATCGCAGTTGCCATCTCACTAAAAGTATTCTCACTAGTGATAGGGTCGCCAATAGCAGTGGCAATCTGCGTTTTTCCACTATTGGCAAATTGAAAAAGTTCGTTTAATGCTTCCGATACATTTGTTGATTCAAAATCATTATTGGTAAAGTTTACGTTTTGTGAATCCATTTTAACTGGAACTGGAAGATTGGTTTGTCCTTTACCAACATATAGTTTGTTTGAATCTGTTGTTACCATTAACTCTCTTTCTTTTGCTTGGTGAACTTGAACGTTTGCTTCAAGTCCACCTTTACTTTGAATAGGTGCTGGTTCAAATGGCATTATACTTCACCTCCATCAATTCCACCAACAATAACAATATATAGCGGTGTTTCTGCTGATGTTCCTGCTCCAGTTATTGTAACGTTTTGATTTTCAGGTGGCTCAATTGTCAATGAGTTTGTGATGTTGACATCAACTGGTGTGCTATCATTGATTACAACTTCTGGCATTGTACCGATGTCAACTAAGTTATCATTTCCATCTTGACTAATCTTTACTGTTGGACTATTTGTAACATCAAATCCTGTATTTGTAATATTAATAGCAGGTAAAGAATCAACATTAACATTTGTTGTTGGATTATCAACTGTAACATTGACTGATGCGTTTGTAATGTTTACATCTTGCGTTGTTGGTAAGTTGCCAATGTCAATTGTTGTATTGCTAAATGTTACTGGTAAATCAGTATTCGTAATATTTGCGTCAAATGAAGTATTGGTTATTGCGATAGCAGGTAAAGCATCAACTGATACTGTTCCACTAACAACTTGATTAGCAGGAAAATTATTTACATCAACTGATGTTGTAGGGTTGTCTACTGTGACATTAACACTAGTGTTTGTTACATTAATATCTAGTGGAATAATTTCTCCCAATTCAGTTGTCGCATTTTTAATTGCTAAATCTTCATTCGTGATATTCGCATCAAACGCTGTATTTGTAATAGCAATCGCAGGTAAAACATCTATGCTGACTGTTCCACTCACTGCTTGGATTTCAGGTAAATTGCTTACTTCAACCGATGTTTGTGGATTATCTACTGTAACGTTTACCGAATCATTTGTGATTGTAACATCTTGGTTTGTTGGTAAATTGCCTACATCAATTGTTGTATTGCTGAATGTTACTGGCAAGTTAGTATTCGTGATGTTTGCATCAAATGAAGTATTTGTGATATTGATAGCAGGTAAAGAGTCAACACTAACCGTTGTTGTTGGATTATCAATCGTTACATTTACGCTTGTATTTGTTATCGTAACATCTTGGTTTGTTGGTAAATTTCCAACATCAATTGTAGTATTGCTAAACGTCACTGGTAAATCTGTGTTTGTAATATTAGCATCAAACGATGTATTGGTGATTGCTATACTTGGCAAACTGTCAACACTTACCGTTCCACTCACCGTCTGATTAGCAGGGAAATTGCTCACTGTGACATCTGTTACTGGATTGCTTACCGTAACATCTAAATTAGCATTAGATACCGTCACGTCTTGATTTGTAGGTAAATTGCTGACTTCAATCGTTGTTGGCTGATTACTAACCGTTACATTGACTGGTGATGTTGAATCAATCAATACTGTTCCATCAACCGTTTGTGTAGCAGGAAAATTATTAACATCAATTGATGTGATTTGGTTTGTCACATTGACATCTTGGACAGCAGGGAATGTTAAATTGCCAACATCAACCGTTCCACTCACTGTGACACTTCCACTAACTGCTTGAGTTGTTGGAAAATTACTTACATTAACAGATGTTGTTGGATTGCTAACTGTTACCGTTTGGTTTGTTGGGAAATTATTTACATTGACTCCACCACTTACCGTTGCGTTAACATTACCGCTTACTGGTATTGGGTTTCCTTCTGTATTTTTAATTTCTACTTCACCAACAATCGTTTGTGCATCAGCGTTAACCATTTCCAATTTAATGCTACTATTATTTCCGTTCGCTTTATATCCTAAATCATATACTTGAATTTCAGTTGAGCCACTTGCGTTCGCACTATCAGTTGTTAATGCTATACTATATACCGCTTCACTTGGATTTCTTGTTCCATATGATTGTTGTGCGTAATAAGCCATTTCAACTCTTGGAACATCTGGATAAACAGTAGGTTCTTCACCAAAATAAAATAGATAAGTTTTACCAGCAACAAGATTGTTTAAGTTAGTATAGAATGTCCACGCTGAACTTATTGTTGTTCCATCTGTTGTTCCATATACATAAAAGAAAGGATAACGATTTGTATTTCGATCAATCGTTACTAATGCCCAAGCACCTTGTAAATTAGCGTATGTTGAAGTTTGTCTTGTTGGGTCATAGAAATACCATGTGATTTTCTTTTGTGCTGTTGTTGCTCCAACTGACCAGTTATTGTAATAATGGAATCCATCACGACCATAAGGGTCTGCTGTAGGTGGCATAGCATCAGCATAAAAACTTGCGTTGTTTGAATAAATCTTGTATTGTTTATCTGTATACTCATTTGTTTTATTTGCGATATCGTCAGCATCAACCATATTACTAACCGATAATTCTGTTGTTTGGTTAGACACTGTGACCGTTTGGTTAGCAGGAAAATTGTCTACTGTGACGTTTGTTTGTGGATTACTTACTGTGACATTCAAGTTTTCGTTTGTCACCGTCACGCTTTGATTTTCAGGCAAAATACTTACTACAATAGAAGTGATAGGTGTTGGAAAATTGCTTACCTCAACACGCGTCATAGGATCAGGGAAGATTGATACC
>JBEICW010000033.1:0-13386 GCA_040383785.1 Ignavibacteria bacterium
AGAAATAAAAATTTAAATAATGTATTTTTTAATTATCACCAAAATACTATTATTTTGAAAATGACAACAAGTATTAATATTTTTGAAAAATTAAATATTCGTTTTTATAATTTTATATTACTTTTGATTTTAACCATATTTTTTAGTTTCAATTTTGATTTATATAGCCAAGAATACTCTATAAACCCAAAAATTAATACTATTCATGAATATAAATTTGGTTTAAATTTTAAGTATAATAATCTAATACATAAATTGAACTTCGACGAATTTTTATCTACAAATAGACCTAATCAAATTTTTAATAATTATACAGATAATAGTTTACAACCCGAATTTTTTGCTGAGTATAAGGTAAATGACTGGTTTAATATTGGAATGAATTTGTCATATTTAAAATTCAATTATAATGACAATATAGATGAGCAGTTTTTAGTTAGCAATCAGGGTACTCCTACATTAGCAAATATAAGGACCTCAACTCTAACGAACTTTAGTGCTTTTAGTTTATCCCCAAAGGTTTCATTCAACTACGAAAATATTGCTTTAAACGGCAATTTTAATGTTTTTTTTTGTCTAATTCAAACCTAATTCAATTTCAGAAAATTACTCAACCAGAAAACTTAAATTTTGTCTTTCCACTTAGTAGATACAATCAAGAAATAAATGGATTAAAAAATAATTTTTATTCTTTAGAAGTTTCTTTGAGTTACGATATAAAAAATGTATTTCCTGTAAATAACATCTCAATTAGACCATCTTTAGGTTATCAATATTTTCTTGGAAGTATATATAAAGAAGAAATGTGGAAGATTACTGGCTTTAACTTTTCACTTGGCTTTAATTATCTATTAAACGACAATAATTCATCTCAGAACAACGACAAAAACAACAAACCCTTTGCTATCACTGATACTGTGATTATTAGAGATACAATTTATAAAGAATTAAAAATAGATAAAAGCAAATTATCTAATAGTAATTTTTCAGATTTTAATAATAATGATGAAATCACATTGGTTTCAAGCGACACAACTATAAATTCTAAATCAAATTTAGATTATACCTTAGATATTATCACAATCAAAGAAACTTATGAATTAACAAATGTTACATTTAAAGAAGAAGAGAAAACAAATTTTGAACTAATTATACCCAATTTAGATATCAAATATATTCAAAATGGTAATTTAATAGACAAATATTCTGGCAAAGTTGAAAAAGAGCTATATGATTATACTCTTGTAAAGGTAGATTGTAATGATATAAGAAATAATCTAATCAATAATAAAATTCCTGAAGCTAATCCAAATCTTACAAATATAATCAAAGATACAATTTATACATATAATTACCCAACATTTAACTTTAATTTAGATATTTTTAGCGAAGAAGAAATTAAACAAAGTAAATTAATTTTAAATGGATTTATTGAAAACGAAACCAAGCTAATTTATTCAGATACAATAACTTTTTTAGGTAAAGCTGGTAATACAAAATATGTACTTGATATTAATCATTTTATTGATGTAGAAAAATTAAATTTGAATTATAATAATTCAAAATTTAAAACTAATACGAATCTAAAGGATTTTACTATAAATTATAATCTTTTAATTGAAGATATTAACGCCAATATAGACTCTACAATTAGCGGCGAAATATTATTAAACAATATAGAGGATAAGCCCAAAAAAGCGAATAAAGAGGCTTTGTATATTATTCCAGCTGATTGTTTTAATGCAGTAGGAGAAAATAAAGATAACAGAGATTTTGCTGACTCTTTAAAAAAAATAAATCTAATTAAATTAGAATTAGCACCTCAATTTTTAAGTAAGAAAGATAAATACTATATCAAAAAATAGTATAAATATTTTTTTCAAACATACTGTTTAATCAAGATAATTTATAAAATAACTTAATTTGATTACTTAATTTGATTACTTAATTTGATTGTAATGAATTAATGCTAATTTTGCTGCATCTTGCTCAGCAATCTTTTTACTTTTACCAGTGCCAACTGCAATTATAGTTTGCTCAACTTTAACTCCAACAGTAAATTCTTTTTTATGGTCTGGACCTTTTTCTTCAACTGTTTCGTAAGTTGGGGGTAATTTACCAATTGCTTGGATATATTCCAAAAGTGAACTTTTGTAGTTTTGTTCACTCATAAAATTTTCTATTGCAAAAGGTAATATTTTATGAATTATAAATTTTCTTGCATTTTCTAATCCAGAATCCAAATATATTGCAGCAATAGTAGCTTCCAATAAATCTGATAAAATAGATAAATTCCCATTATCCAAAGCATTTTTAGCACTATAGTTGATTTTTATGTATTTATCTAATTTTAATTCTTGACAGCACGCTATTAAAGTTTCTTTTTTCACTAATTTAGAACGAGTTTTACTCAAATCCCCTTCTAATTGCTGGAAATATTCAAAAAACAAAAACTCAGAAGTTAATAATTCTAAAACAGAATCACCAAGAAATTCCAATCTTTCGTTGGATTTTATAAGTTTATAATTTTCTTTTGTTATATTCCAGTCATTAGTAAAAATATTTGCTACTGACTCGTTATTACTTAATTCATCAATAACTTTTGTGTGTGCAAATTTTTCGATTACATTTAGAAAAGACCTATGAATAGTAGCTTGTTCAAAAATAGCTAAATTATAGATTTTGCAACCAATTATTTCTTCTAAATTTTCAATTTCTTCACTACTAAAAAAGCCAATTAATGGAAATAAATCTCCATAATTGGCTTTTGTATTTTTATCAATCAAATCTTTATAGTTACTAAGTTCACTATTTGGATTTTTATTCAAACCTAAAACATTTTGAAATAAGTTGCTAAATTTATTATTAATTGTATTTTTCATTTAAACAAGTAAATTTGGCACAAATAATTTATTTAACAAATTATAATTAAATGTCAAGTTTATAATAATGTTTAGTAATAACATATATATCATTTGATAGTTAAGCTTCGTAAGCTTTAAAACAAATAGACGCATTATGCCCACCAAAACCGAAAGTATTGCTAATCGCAGCTTTTATTTCTTTTTTCATAGCAACGTTTGCTACTATATTCATTTCACAATCTTCATCTGGTGTTTCGTAATTAATATTAGGTGGCAATGTACTTGTTTTGAGAGCCATTACAGTTGCAATAGCTTCAATTGCACCAGCAGCACCCAATAGGTGTCCAGTCATAGACTTTGTAGAACTAACATGAACTTTATCTACATCATCACCAAATACTGTTTTTATGGCAGCAATTTCACTTTTATCACCAACAGGAGTAGAAGTGCCATGTGCATTAATATATCCAATATCCGATGGATTAAGTCCAGCATCTTTTAATGCTTGTCTCATAGACCTAACAGCACCTTCTCCACCAGGAGCAGTACCAGTTAAATGATATGCATCGTCAGTTAAGCCAAATCCAGCAACTTCTGCATAAATTTTAGCACCGCGGTTAAGAGCATGTTCTTCTGTTTCAAAAACCATTATACCCGCACCTTCACCAATTACAAACCCATCTCTATTTTTATCAAAAGGACGACTTGCAGTTTTTGGAGAATCATTTCTGCGAGATAATGCTTTCATTGCATTAAAACCACCTACTCCCATTGGACATACAACCGCTTCGCTACCACCAACTATCATAATTTCTGCATCACCTCTTTGCATTAGCATCAAAGCATCTGCAATAGAATGTGAAGATGTAGCACAAGCTGATACTGTTGCATAATTTGGACCTTTCAAACCCCAACGAATAGCAACTTGACCAGCAGCTATATCAGAAATTAACATTGGTACAAAAAAAGGAGAAATTCTATCTGGATTTCCATCTCTTTTGTATAAGTTTTCTTGTTGAGTATGGTAAGTCCACATACCACCAATTCCAGAGCCGATTATTACACCCATCAAATCTTTATTACATTTTTCTAAATCCAATCCAGAATCCTCAATCGCCATAGCCGCTGCCGACATAGCATATTGAGTAAATAAATCCATTCTTTGAACTTCTTTGCGATTTATATGTAATAAAGGGTCATAGTTTTTTACTTCGCAGGCAAATTTTGTATCAAAATCTTTTGAATCAAATTTTGTAATAAAATCTGCACCGCTAACACCGTTGATTAAACCTTTCCAGTATTCCTCTAAGTTATTTCCAAGAGGAGTTACAGCACCTAAACCAGTTATTACTATTTTGGGAAAATTATATTTAGGCATATTTATTACTTTTATTTTAGATTAATAGAATTAACTTAGAAATTAATAAAATATAAAATGAAATTGATTAATATTATACTACTAACCAATTAATCATTTTACAATTCTAAATTAACCTAATTTCTCTTGTAAATAACCAACTACACTACCTACAGTTTGAATTTTATCAGCATCACTCTCGTCAATAGTTAAGTTAAATTCTTTTTCAAATTCCATGATTAATTCTACAGTATCCAATGAATCTGCACCTAAATCTTTTGTGAAAGATGCTTCGTCGGTTACTTGTGACTCTTCTACACCTAATTTATTAACTATAATATCGACTACTTTACCTCTGATTTCAGACATTTTAAACCCTTTTGATTTATACAGTGAAAAAATTATTAAAAAATATTTTTGTTTTAAATTTCAATTTTAACAGTTATTTGTAAATTTATTTTTTGAAATTATAAATTACAAAACCTTTTATAAAGTTTTTATAGAACTTATTACATCGCAAGTCCACCATCTACATTAATTACTTGCCCAGTAATATAGTTAGAATAATCAGAACATAAAAAAGCAACTAAATTGGCTACATCATCAGTCTGACCAAGTCTTTTTAAAGGAATACCTTCCGAATAAGACTTAATTTGCTCTTCAGTTAATTTATCAGTCATATCTGTTTTGATAAACCCTGGTGCAACCAAGTTCACGTAGACGTTTCTGCTCGCTAATTCTTTTGCAATTGATTTAGTAAATCCTATTGCTCCAGCTTTAGATGCTGAATAGTTGATTTGTCCAGCATTACCTGTCTGTCCAACTATTGAACCTATATTTACAATTTTACCATATCTTTGAGACATCATTTGTTTAGATACTGCTTTGCAAGTATTAAATAATCCTTTCAAATTAATATCCAAAACTGTATCCCAGTCGCTTTCATTCATTCTTAAAAGCAAATTATCTTTAGTAATGCCAGCATTATTAACTAAAATATCAATTCTTTTTTCAAAACTTACTATTTTAGAAAATATTTCTTGAACATTATTAAAATCAGCGATATCAACTTTTAAATTAATTATTCTATTTTCTTGATTTTCAATTAAATTTTCTTCATTTTCTAAAGAACGTCCCAAAACATAAACTCTTGCACCAAGACTTACTAATAAATCAGTAATTCCTTTTCCTATTCCTCTATTTCCACCAGTGACAACAGCAATTTTTCCAGTCAAATTTATAATCATAATTTTATTTTCTAAAAATCTATTTTTAAAAGTTTAATTTAATAATTTTTTTTGAAATAATTTTTAAAATGTTAATAATTATATAATAAAAGTATTTACAATCTTAACAATATCCAACAATAAATTCACTACAAAACAAAACAAGTTATTAATTTCACATCATTATCTAAAAAATAAACAAGCAAGGGTTCTTGTTCTCCTAAAGTAAACAAGAAATTGGGCGAACCACCCAATCTAACAATTCAAAAAAAAATTTTTTTCATTTCTCCCCTCTTTGTAGGGGAGATTTAGAGGGGGTTAAAATTTCTCTAAATCTGCAATTTTATCTGCACCATTAATTATAACTTCAGTTAATGTTCTTTTTACTAAGCCTTGCAACACACTATTTGGTCCTAATTCTGTAAATTCAGAAATTCCATCATTTTTCATATTTTGTAAAATCTGAGTCCAATATACCGAAGATATTACTTGCTCTTTAAGTAATTCTCTGATTTCATTTGATTTAGTAGCTGCTTTTGCACTTACATTCATATATATTGATACATTGGCATCATTAAATTGCGTAGATTCAATTAATTTATCCAATTCAATTTTAACTGGTTGCATTAATGGTGAGTGGAATGCACCACTTACTACTAATTCTTTTACAATTTTAGCACCGTTAGATTTGAACTCACCAACTATTTCTCTCAAATAATCTCTTGAACCTGAAATTACTATCTGACCTGGGCTATTAAAATTTGCAGCTACTACAATTTTTTCTAATTTTTCATCATTTTGATTTAATCTATTTACAGTTTCATTTAACTTTTCATCGTCCATACCAACAATTGCAAACATTGTACCTGGGAATTCTTGACCTATTTCAAACATTAGATTTCCACGTGCAGAAACTAACCTAAGAGCGTCTTCAAAAGTTAGAACGCCACTTGAATAAAGTGCAGCATACTCACCTACTGAGTGCCCTGCAACTCCAGTAAAAGTAATTTTGTTTTTTAACAAATCAAATAAAACAGCACTATGTAAAAATAATGCAGGTTGAGTGTAACGCGTTTCTGTTAACTTTTCGATTGGTCCTTCGAACATTATTTGGCTTAATTTATATCCTAAGATTTCATCAGCCATATTTATCATAATTTGGGCTTTTGAATTATTTTGAAAAAAATCACTCATCATACCAATATATTGCGAACCTTGTCCAGAAAATAATAACGCTTTATTCATACACAAATTAAGATTTTATTTGTTTTATTAAATGATTTTAAAAAATGAAAGTAAAATTAATTAATATTAAATGGAAATAGAATTAGATTCCCCATTTCATAAAAACAGAACCCCAAGTAAATCCTGCACCAAAACTTGATAATATCAAATTATCACCTTTTTTCAATTTTCCGTCTTCATAAAGTTCCGATAGACAAATAGGTATAGTCCCTGCGGTTGTATTTCCATACTTATCAATATTAACCATCACTTTATCCATACTTAGCCCCATTCTATTTGCAGTAGCACTAATAATTCTCAAATTTGCTTGATGAGGTATAAGCCACGAAATATCATCTGAAGTAAGATTGTTTTTTTCCATTATCTCAGCAGATACATCAGCCATACCTTTTACAGCATATTTAAAAACCGCCTGCCCATCTTGATAAATAAAATGCTCTTTATTTTCAACACTTTCTAAAGAAGCTGGTTTAAAACTACCACCAGCAACTTGCTTTAGATACTGACCGCCATTACCATCAATTCTTAAAATATGGTCAATTACTCCATTTCCTTCTTCATCTTTTTCAATAATACAAACGCCAGCACCATCACCAAATAAAATAGCTTGGCTTCTGTCGTTCATATTAAGGATAGAACTCATCTTATCTGCTCCGCAAAGAAGTACATTTTTCACAGCTCCAGAATCCACTAATCTAGCAGCAGTAACTAATGCAAAAATAAATCCCGAGCAAGCAGCAGATAAATCAAATCCCCATGCTTTAGTTAGTCCTAATTTACTCTGAACAAGTGCAGCAGTAGATGGGAATGCGTGATCTGGAGTTACTGTTGCTACAATTACGCAATCAATATCATCTACACCTAAACCTCGTTTTTCCATCGCTTCTTTGGCTGCTGGAATAATCAAATCTGATGTAGCACCAGTTTTAGCGAATCTTCTTTCGCGAATACCAGTTCTTTCCATTATCCACTCGTGATTTGTTTCCAAATAACCAGCAAAAAATTCATTTGTATAAACATCTGGTGGAAGATAATGTGCGATTGCTGAAATTTTAGATGACATAATTTTATCTTTTGTTTTAATCTTAGTTTTATTTGCAAATTAAATAAAACTATTTATTTGCTAATGCAATTTCAATATTTTTGTTTAAATCTTTTTCTAATACTTCAATTGTTCTAAAAATCATATTTTTAATTGCTTTTGGAGAGGAACTTCCGTGACTAATCATTACAATTCCATTTACACCCAAAAGAGGTACTCCACCATATTCTTGATAATCAAATTCTTTCATTATATCTTTGAGAGTTGGTTTTATACTTAATACTTTTAATTTATTAATCAATGATTTATCTGCGTAACTTTTTACTTTATGCTTGAAAAAACTTAAAAAGCTTTCTGCAAATTTCAAAATTATATTACCTGTAAAACCATCACAAACCACAACATCAACAACACCTTTGAAAATGTCTCGACCTTCAATATTACCGTGAAAATTTACATCTACTTCTTTTAACATTTTATTTGTCAAAAGCGAAACTTCATTTCCCTTAGAATCTTCTTCGCCGATATTCAAAAGACCTATTTTAGGTTTTTCTACTCCAAGCATTAATTTATAATATTCGGCACCCATAATTGCAAATTCAAATAAAAACCTTGGTTTGCAATCAACATTAGCACCAACATCAACAATTAAAGTAGGGTTGCCAGTCATAGTTGGAAAAAAAGTTCCAATCGTAGGACGGCTTACACCTTTTATTCTACCAAGTAAAATTGTAGCAGTAGAAAGCATTGCACCGGTATTACCAGCTGACAAAAAGGCGTCAACTTGTTTGTTTCTAAGTAATTCCATACCTATATACAATGAAGAATTCTTTTTTGATTTTAATGCAGAGGTAGCATCGTCTTTCATTGTTATTACTTCATCAGCATTTATAATAGAATACCTCACATTTGAAAGATTATATTTGTTCAAATGTGAGGTAATTATACCTTCTTTGCCTATTAAAACTACTTCAAAATTAGATTTCGAGCCTAAAACCTCGAAAGCCTTTATTACACCTTCTATTTCGTTTACGGGTGCAAAATCTCCACCCATAACATCTATAGCAATTTTAAAATAGTTTGTAGTATATTGCATTATTTATGTAAATTGTTTTAAGTAATTAAAATTGTTGATAATTACAACGATAAATTTAATTACTAATATTAAGCTACTGCTAATACTTTTCTACCATTATAATATCCACAACTTGGGCATGCAGCGTGAGATAATTTTGCTGAGCTACATTGTGGGCAAGAACTTGTAGTTGAAGCAACTGCTTTATAGTGAGTTCTTCTTTTAGCAGTTCTAGTTTTCGACATTCTTCGTTTAGGATGTGGCATCTTATTTATTTCCTTTAAAAATATAATACTTACTTAAATTCTTTTTAAATGTAGTTTAAAAACTACTATACTATCTTATTAATTTAAATTACCGATAAATTTATAATTAGTTTATTATTAATTAGTTTATCTTCAAATTTTTTAAAACCGCAAAAGGGTTAGGTTTTTCTTCTAAATTGTTATATGATTCTGCAGCGTATTCTGGAAAAATCTCTACAAATTCTTTATTTTTATATTTAGGTGAAACTCGTTTCATTGGTAAATTCAATAACAAATCTTCCCTAACTAAATTCCCGATATCAATTTCATCATCATCTTGCTTGTAAAAAATAAAATTATCTAATTCTGCATAAGTTGCTTTTTCATCTTGAGATAAATTATCTAATTTACAAATAATATTTATGTTCAATTTCAGATTTTCTGTAAAGTCTTCTAAAGTATAATCACAAACCAAGTTTAAATCAGTAACTAACTCTGCTTTGATATTTAATTGCCAACCAAATTTCTCAATTATGCCATTTATTTTAATATCATGAGCAAATTCTTTGGTTAAATCAATTTCATAAGGATGAACGACTAATTTTAATTCGTTTTTACCTTCTTCAATATACTTTATAGGAATTAATAACATTTTTTGTGATTTAGTCAAAAAAACTTACAAATATATGAAAATTATATGAGAAAAAAAAATTTAGCTATATTAGTAGTTAAAATCAACTCTAATATAGCTAAATTTACATTTTAAATTTAAAGGAATTAACAATTCATTTTACTGATATTAACAACCTAAACTTGATTTATTTTTCTTTGCACCAGCATTTTCTGGATTAATTTTTAAAACTTGTGAATATGATTTGCAAGCATTTGCTGTATCACCATTACCTTGATGTCCTATTCCATTATATAACCAAGCATATTCAGATTCTGGTAATACTGTCGTCCATTTAGTTGATACTTTCAAAAGTTCTTTATAATTTTTAGCTTCTAATTTAGTACCACATAATTTACCAAAAGATTGAGTTAAAACTTGCTTATTTGTTTCTGGATTAGCCGAAGCTTTATCTATAGCTAAATTATAAACTCTTTCTGCTTCAACCGGCTTTTTAATAATTGTATAACAATCACCTAAAGAAACATAAGCCGCATAATTTGATGAATCGCCAATAATTGCCAAATCAAAATATTTCATCGCTTCCATTACCAAACTTGTATCACTTTTATTAGAAAAATTAAATTGGTTTATTTTTGCATAACCAGCAAAATAATTAATTTTAGCATCAGTAGAGTCAGTGCAATCATTATTGCTTAATCTATAATTGAAGAAATAAAATGCTTCTTCAAATTTTTGTGTAGATAACATTAACTTCCCTACTACATCACACATACCACAAACATTAGTATTTGTTGGATATTTGTTTAATGCTTCTTTGTATAATTTTACTGAACCTATTGTATCACCAGCAAATAACTTAGCAGTTGCATATCTTCTATAATCTGTAAATTCTAAAGTAGTATCCTTGTAAACGTTATCATAAACATTTGAAGCATTTTTATACTCTTTTTGTGAATAAAAACACTGACCTAATAATAGTTGTGCTTTAATTTTGACTGTATCAATATTTTGAGATGCATATAATAAATGCGTAGATGCACTGTCGCATTTACCAACTTCTACCAAACTTTGTGCTAAAAACCATCTGCCCAAACTTCCCTCTGGTCTTAATTGAGCATAAGTATATAATCTATTTGAGGCATTTGCATAATCTTTTGACCAAAATAATATTTTTCCTTGTTCTAATAATGCTTTTGCATTTTTTGGGTCTCTTTTAGTTACTTCGTTATACTGTATCAAACATTTTTTAAATAATTCATCAGCCAATTCGGAACCTAATGGTTCTTGATTAGCTAATCTTTGGTAAGATTCAGCTAATTTTAACATTGCATTCATATTTTCAGAATCTAAACTTAAAGCTTGTTCGTAATTATTTTTTGCTAATTCATAAACCTTTTGTGCAAAATACATATCACCTAAAGTTGTATATATTCTTGGCTCTTTATCATTTAATTTTTTAGCTCTACCAATAATAATTTCAGCTTCGCTTAATTTATTTTCTCTAATATGAGCATCAGCTAATTCTAAATATGAATCTACATCTTTTTTATCTTCTTCAATTGCTTTTTCAATTACTTTTACAGCAACTTGATAATTACCTTTCATAGATTCAACTCTACCTACTTTTCTCAATACTTCTGGTTTTTCATCTTCTAATTTTTCAGCTGCTTTATAAAAATAATATGCTGAATCCAAATTTTCTAATTCCAAATAAATATCGCCACATAATAATTGAAAATTGTAATCTTTTTGATTGTCTTTATCTGTATTAGCTAAGTGAATTAATTTAGATGCACCCAAATACTCCACTTCACCTAATAAATTCATCATTGCATCTTTTGCTGATTTTGCATCAGTTTGAGCGTTAATTTGATTTCCATTCATCAAATTTAAAAACACTACCAAAGACAAAATATAGTAAAATTTCATACTAACCCTTAAATATTAATAAATCATTTATTCTAAATTATATACAATCTTTTGATTTTAATCTATCGATTTTAATTTTTACTTTTTAACAATTACTCTTCAAATTTCAATGTAATATTAGCGAAACCAGGAACTATTCCTTTATCTAAAAAGTATTGTTGAACTTGTGTTTCTTTAGCCAAGAAAGACGCAAACCAGAATGGTAAATTTTGTCTATTCTCTAATAAATAAACATAAATTGGGAATTTATAAGGATAATAGCCCCTTAATACATTTGATTGATGAACTGTTTTGGGTCTAATTTGTAAACCCGTGGAGTCCAAATACCCCATTTTTAACATTTTGAAACGATTATCTAATGCTAATTGAGATAAGTAACCAATACCTATTGAGTTTTCATTTGTCATTACTTTTTCTTTTACTTTATCAATATTTTCAGATAAAAATAGATTTTTTTGCAGTTTTTCATTTTTAGTAATATATTTCAAAAAATTTTGATATGTAGAAGAATAATTATCTGAAATAACAAATTCTGGTGTAATATTCGCCGTTCCAACTTGAGAGAAATTCACTTTTTTATCAACAAAATACTTCTCAAGCATTTCTTTATTTATAGTATCAGTCGGAAAAGAAGGATTTGCAAAAAACACCAAAGCATCATCTGCGATTTTCATTTTCAAGTGGCTTTTGATATTATATACATTAAGAATTGAATCTTCGTCTTTTAGATAATCTCTACCAACTACAACTGCCCTATTTTTACCATTAAATAAATTTGACATTGCTTCACGTGCGTTTACATAAGAGTAATTCAGTTTTACTTTAGTATAAAACTTTTGGTACATTTTGAGAGTAGAATCCATTAATGGGCTATATTGCGAATCAATCACAATATCCAATTTTCCCGAATTCATTGTTTCAACATCTTCTGGATTTTTAGTTTCGTATTTATTATCACAAGAGTTTATTAATAAAAATAAACTTAAAAGCGATAAAATCATAAATTTAGTTACCATTTTCATATAATCTCCATTATTTAAAGTGCATTGATTAAAGTGCATTGATTAAAATAATTGTCTATCAAACCAATTATTTACTTTATTCATCTTCATCATCATCATTAAAATTATATCTTTTATTTTGCATATAAAAAATTGAAAGTCTATATGCACCAAAAAGAGTAATCACAACACCCATAATAATTCGAGCTTGTGTATCAAGATTTGGGATTTTTAGCAAATCAAAAAGAACTACCAAACCAACAAGAATGACAATTACTCTAACTGCAAAATTTATAATAAATAAAAAATTCAATTTTATCTCTCTAATTTACTCACTTAACAACTTTAAAAATTATCTTAATCTAAAATTTATTGGAATAGAAATCCAACAATCAACTGTTTTGCCATTTTGAATAGCAGGCACGAACTTTCCGTATTTTGTAATTGCTTCTAATGCAGAATTATTTAGCATTATGTTTTCAGAATGTTCTACCATATATTTTCCAACTGAACCATCAGATTTTACTAAAACTTTGATTATTACCCTACCCTCAATATTACTTTTTCTAGCTATTGTAGGGTATTCAATCAACCCTTGTAATTTAGTCATATCTAATTTTGGCTCAAATTCCACTGCTTGAAATTCAGTATCTTCATCACTACTTCCGCCACCATTTCCTATTGTACTTCCACCACCAATTTTAGTAATTGTCTCTTTAGCAAAATCACCAATCATATCACTAACTTCTTTTCCAAAAGGTATATCAA
>JBEICW010000034.1:0-13381 GCA_040383785.1 Ignavibacteria bacterium
AGAGTTTTAAAAAAAATTGATATAGTTCTTTGAAAACTGAAACCATTCATAATTAAGAATAGAAATATTAATTTAAATAGATTGTATTTCTAATATTTTTAAATTTAAAGTATAATTTGAAATAAAAACAATCTGAATTTATAAATAATTAAGGTCATAGTTCAAAATTACTAATTAAAATGAATTTTTTTAATATTTATCAGATATTTATAAGGTCTTTGTAAAAATTCTTTTGATAATGTGAAGAAAATTGAAAAAAAGTAAAAAAATATTCAAAAATATTTGCAATAAAACACTTTTTTTTATAACTTGTCAAATTTTAGAGTTTAATATTAATAAAATTTATTCTATCTTAACAAATTGTATAAGTGTCTTTAAATTTAATTTTGAAATAAACAAATACTTTGTACAAATTTTCAAGATATTTATAAGATTTAATAAGAAATTTGATAAAAATTATAGAAAATTCTAAAAAATAACAAATTTCTAATATTAAAAGTATTTAATTAAGATATAATAACTAAATCTTATACAAAATTTAATAAAAGCTATAAATTAATAAATAAGATACTAAACGGATTTTTCAAACGGAATTAAGAATGCAAATTACTGGTGCAAAAATTTTAATATTAGGTGGATGGGGATTAGTTGGTTCGGCTATTTGCAGAAAATTGATGAGCCATAATCCAGCAAAGTTAATAATTACATCATTAAGAGAAAGCGAAGCAAAAGAAGCTGTAGAAGATTTAAGAAAAGAATACAAAAATGTTGACCCTAATATGTTTGAAGCGAAATGGGGTAATTTATTCACAAGAAATGAATGGAAAGACAATCCACCATCTGATGTCATAAACAACAAAGATAGTAGAAATAAGTTGATTGAAGATATTTTTAATGATTTGGATAATGAAGTTTTAAGTAACTCTTCACTATATACAGTGATGAAAGAAACTTCGCCTGATTTGGTAATTGATTGTATAAATACAGCAACTGGTATTGCTTATTTGGATATATTTAAAACTACAAATCAAGTTAAACATAGTATAGCAGTTGGTAATTTACAAGAAGATTTGGTCGAAAAATTAATGGCGAGTGCTTATGTACCACAATTAATTAGACATGTACAAATCTTATCAAAAGGTTTGGTTGATTCTAACTCAAAAATGTATATTAAAGTTGGAACAACTGGTACGGGTGGTATGGGTATGAACATACCATATACTCATAGCGAAGAAAGACCTTCTAGAGTATTGATGGCAAAAACGGCAGTAGCTGGTGCACATTCGATGTTGATGTATTTGATGGCAAGAACTCCAAATTCACCAATTATTAAAGAAATTAAACCAGCAGCTACTATTGCTTGGAAAAAAATAGCTTATGGTGAAATCAGAAAAGGTGGAAAGCCAATCCAATTAGTAGATATGGGTACTGAAAGTCCTTTGAAATTAGAAAATGATTTTGATTTTAACGATAGAAATAACGTAGTTTCACTAAATGAAAATTTGAAATCGGTTTATATCGATACAGGTGAAAACGGAATTTTCTCAAGAGGCGAGTTTCAAGCTATTAGTTCTTTGGGACAAATGGAAATTGTAACACCTGAAGAAATTGCTGATTATGTGGTTTTTGAGGCAATTGGAGGTAATACAGGTAAAGAAGTAATGCAAGGTTTAGATGCTTTTACCTTAGGACCAACTTATCGCGGTGGAATTATGCAACAAACAGCGATAAAAAAATTAGAGAATTTGGAAAAGTCTAATAATGTAGAAAGTGTAGCCTTTGAATTATTAGGACCACCAAGACTTTCAAAGTTGCTCTATGAAGCTTATATTCTTTGGAAAATCAGTGGGAATATGAGTGAAATTAATAATTTTAGTTCTAAAGAGTTGTCAGAAAATGCTAAAAAATATGTTTCTGAAAATCAAGTAATTAGAGCTCAAATATTGTCAATAGGATTACCAATTATATTAGATGAGAACACATACTTGAAAGGTGACGTGGTAAAAATACCAGTTAGAGGTTCGCAAGACAAAATTAATCTAACTGATACAAACGTTAACAAATTTGCTTATGAAGGTTGGGTTGATTTAAGAAAAGAAAATTTTGAAACTTGGATAGAAAGAGTAAATAACATAATGAACCAAGCTAATGACGTAGATGATGATGATTCAAGTTCAAGATACACTTACACTAAAGACTATTGGAATAACTTTGAAAACTATGATCCTGGAAAAATTGGCGGATGGATTTTTGAAAATGAAGACAAGGGCTGGAGATTTAAGCGATAAAGATTACAAGTTAGATATATTAATTTAAACTAAAATTTAGAATTAAAATTTACTTTAAAAAAATTATTTTATTTAAATAACGTTTTATAATTAACAATTTTCCTATTATAAAAAGGAGTGCCTTATGAAAAGGTTGATACTTAGTATCTTTGCTCTCGCTTTGGTTTTTACATCGAGTGATGTATTTGCTGCAAAAGGCGATAATTTGCAAAGAAAAAGCCGCCTACAAGCAGGTGTGCTAAATGGCTTCCCTCAGCCATTTAACGAGTTGAGTAATGCTCATAATGCTCCCGCTGTTTCTACTGGTTATTATTTTGTTGATAACGTAGATGCTGCAGGTGAGCCATGGAGACCAACTCAAAGATTACGCAGTATAGATGATCCATCTACTGGCGATTGGTATAGAATTTTGTCAGGTCCAAGACAAGTAGACAAGTCTTATTGGGACTTAAATAAAGATTTGGGTTTGGCTTTCTTTAGAAATCCATCTTTACCAACTCAAAACCAAGGTGATTTCTACCAAACTGGTGTATCTTATGGAACAGATTCTACTGACGATGCAATCGCTGGTCCTATTCCAATCAATTTGAGCTCACCATTTTTCTTCAATGGTATCAGATATGACTCATTTTATGTGTCAACTAATGGTATCGTTGCATTAACTAATAGAAGATATTTCTATGATCAACAAGGTAACAGAACTATACCTCAAGGTGAAACAACAGCTTATGATATTCAATCTGCTGAATATTATAATACATCTTGGCCAACTCAATACAATGGCTCTGTAAATAGAAATAGAGTGGGTGATGGTATGGCTGACCCTGTAAGAGATGACTTTGGTTATATATTCTCGGTATTAGGTGGTCAAGCTCCTAATCCACACTTTAATATCACTACTAACTGGACTACTCAAGCTCCAGGTTTATTAGGTGGTATTAGAGCAAGAGGTGGTAATCTTTCAGGTGGTCCTTTTGCCTTTGATCACAAAGCAGCTGTAATTTCTCCTTTCTTTGCTGATTTATGGATGTCTCAATGGAATCCAGGCGAGAATAGAGTAGAAGATTTTGCAAAAGCTTATTTTAATAGATCAGTAGATAAAAGTATTTTGACAGTTTATGTGCAAAATGCACAACCAATGAGAGCTTGGACTAACCCATTAGGTGGTACTGTAACTATGGTTGCTGATATGAGACCAGGTGATAATAACTTTATCACTGCAGATTATCAAGTTCAACTAAATAGAAGAGATTCTTCTATAACAATAATTTATGATGATTTCCAAGGTTTCTTTAGAAATGGTTTTAGAACTGCTCCAGCAAAAGACGTATTTAGATTTAATACAGTTGCTGGCGTAAGAGGTTTCGCAAGACACACAAATTACAATAGAACAGCAATTTCTGGTGTTGAATACGAACAATTTACTTATTATTACAATAAACACCAATTTACTGCAGATTATCCAGATAATAGTTTGGCAGTTAAATACAAGCAATGGCAAAATACTGTAAGAGTAGTAGATATTCAATACCGTGTTAGAAAAGCTGACAAAAATGCTAATTTAGATTTTACTGAAGTTGTACCTTCAGACAAAGTAAATAACTATGAATTATTAGCTGGTGAACCTAAAATTGGTGCTATTCAACCGGTTGCATTAATTCAAAACTTATCAAATGATATCCAAGGTATTGGTAGAACTAATTATGTAGAACAAGACTTAAATTTCCAAGCGAGATTTAGAATTGTCAATGATGCAACTGGTAGAATTGTTTATAATAGATTAGTATCAGTTGATGATGTTTGTCTAAGATTAGTTGATGTTCCAGTGTCAAATAGAGAATTATGTACTGGTGACCCTGAAGTAAAAATTAGATTAGCGAACGTAACATTTGCTAATAATACTTATGCTGCAACTTATCCAGTTTATCCTGCAACTAATACTTACAATAACAAAACTCAAAACGGTGTACCTGTTTATAGATTCGTTCATGTATTCTTCCCATCTTGGGAACCAAATGAGTTCGCAAGAGACGAAAAAGACAAATTAATCAATATCGGTAGAATGAGTGCATTTGTAATTGCTGTACCAACTAAACCAGGTGGTTCAAAATTAAACGATTTTTGGCCATTTGATGATACTACAAGTGTTCAATTATTTGTAATGAGAAGATTAGAATCTTTTGAAGATGATATTACACAATATCACATTATCGGTTCTGTTCCAATGCCATCTGTTGTAAAATGGGTAAATATTGATGCAGAAGTAGCTAATGGTGAAAACGTTTCAAGACATCCATTGCCACCAAGAGGTAGATTTGCTGCAGATAACAATGAAAATTATTTCAGATCATCTCCAGTTATTTATATGAATAGAAGAAGATTAGATGGTTTGGATTGGTCTAATGGTACATCAGATTTAAATGGTGATGAATTACGTTCATTCCCAATTGATTTAAGAGGTAGAAAAGGTGCTGTATTGTCATTATCTGTTCAAAGAACAAGAGATCGTGAAGATTGGCCAAGAGAATTTGGTGACGGTAACTTAGTAGGTCCAGAGCCAAGATCTTTATTAAATGGTAGTGAATTTACACCATTTAATCCTTTCCAATCAGCAGCAGCAAATCCTGATGCATTAACTGTAGAATTTGCATTGCCATCATCTGATGGTTTGACTAATATTACAAATTTAGAACCAGGAAGATGGAGAAATCACCCAAGAAGAGGTGGCGCAGCTCCAGAAACAACAAGACCAGCATTAGAAATATTTGGTGCAGGTGGATTCCAAGTTGGTTTCTTAGAAACTGATAAAGATTCTGCATTCGCTCCATTCAATGCAGGTGCAGGTTTTAGAAATGGCTTAAGAGCTAATATTTTTGACGACGGTATGGATTTCGAATATAAAAAATATTTCGTAGCAATTCCAGATACATTTATCAATTACCAAAATGAAGGTGCTAAAAACTTTAGATTTAGATTAAAAGTTAGAGCATCTAATGACCAAAAATCTATTATACAAATTGCTGATGACGATGATGATTTCTTTGTTGATAACGTAAGAATACTTTATAGATCTGTAGAAGCAACTGATATCGAAGTGTCTGCTGTTAAAATAATCTGGCCTTACACTATTGCTCCAGCTTCTCAAGCTACGAACATTCCAGTAAGGGTTACTTTGTCAAACAATACAAGTACTTCTTCAGGTTCTTATGTAGTTAAAGTAAAAATCTTTAAAAATTATCAAGAAGGCGATGAGAAAAGAGTTAATGTAGTAAGACCTGTTTATTGCCGTTTGGAAACAATTAATTCACATCCTAATGGCGAAGAATTAGTTTTTACTATGCCTCCATTTGATGCACGTAAGTCTGGTGGTGGAAACTATAGAATGTTTGCTTTTGTTATGGTTCCTAATGGTGACTTAGATGAAAGAAACGATACTACATACAAAGATATTACTTTAGAATTTGGTGATTCATTTGGTTTTGAACCAGAAGGTACTAAAAATGAGGTTGACCCTCAAACAGGTGCTGGTTTAAGATTACAAGGTTATGCTTATGGTGGTGTTGGTTCTACTGGTGGTGCTTGGTCTAATTATCCAAACGTACAAGTAGGTCAAGGTGATATCGGTGGATCTGCTTCAGGTCAATTTGCAATGAAATTCCAATTATTATCAGCTGATACAGTTTATGGTTACAAAGCATTGTTTGGAACAAGAAACCAAGCTCCTGATGCGATTTCCTTTACATTATATGGTGATCAAGGTGGTAACCAACCTAATGGTGTAGCTATAGCTGGTTCTACAATGTTAAGAGAAAGAGGTAGAGATGATGTTAGATCTAAATTACCTGAAGATTTATTCTGGAATGAATATGTAGATTATAGATTAGACAAAGGTGTTGTATTACAACCAGGTACTTATTGGATGTCAGTAGCTCAATTAGGACAAACTGGACTTGAATTAGGTGCATCTAAATTTAGAATGGGTATGAGAACATTAGGTGTTCAAGTTCCTTCTCCGTTTGCAGGTGTATTAGTTGGTGGTTCAGGTGTTCACTTAATGATACACAAAGAATTTAGAAGACAAATACCAAATACTCCAAACTTAGTGAATAATAACGTATTTGCTTTTGAAAATACTAAAGGAAGTGGTTTATGGTCACAGTTTATGCCTACAGCTGGTAACCCATCTTATGCACACTCTCACCACTTTGGTCCATCAGTTGTAGATAATGCTACTTTAACATTAACTCGTTCAACTTGGGTTCCAATGATTAGACCTTTCTTAGGTAAGAAAAAGGCTGGTGATGATTCACTTTATGTTGATTGTCCAGATGAAATACCTGTTGAATTAACTAATTTCGATGGTGATGTTCGTCAAAATGGTATTGACTTATTCTGGGAAACTGCTTCTGAAACTAATAACGCTGGTTTCTTTATTGAGAAAAAAGAGTTAATCGAAGGTGTTGAAACTGCTTGGAATAGAATTACTTTCGTTCAAGGTAACGGAACTATTAGCTCTGCAAGCTATTACAACTACATGGATAAAGAAGTTGCTCCTAAAATGACTTATCAATATAAATTATCACAAGTTGATTTAGATGGTACTGTTTCTTGTCACGAATCTCAAATCGTTACAAAAACATTTGATCAAGATTTAATGTTAACTATTGAACAAAACACTCCAAACCCAATGAACGATAATACTAACTTTGCTTTCAGAATTCCTGAAACAGCACCAGTTAGATTAGAAGTAATGGATTTATTAGGTAATACGGTTGCTATAATCTTAAATGATAACTTAGCTGCTGGTACTTATAACCAAACTTGGAATGGTATGGATATCAATGGTAATGCATTAACTAATGGTGCATACATTTATAAATTAACTGCTGGTTCTAAATCAGTTACTGCTAAATTAACTATTATGAAATAATTATTTCTTAAAGTTATTTTAAACTAAAAATAGAGACCTCTCGTTTATTCGAGAGGTCTTTTTTATTTATAAAATAAAGTTTTTATGAGTACAATATTCAAAAAAATTATAGACAAAGAAATAAAAGCAGACATCGTTTATGAAGATGATTTTGTTATGGCTTTTAATGATATTAGTCCTGTCGCACCTGTGCATATTTTGATTATACCTAAAGTAGAAATTTCTACTTTGAATAAATTAGAAGATAACGATGCTGAATTGATGGGCAAATTAGTAATTGCAGCGAAAAATATCGCAAAATCAAAAGATATTAGCGATGATGGTTATAGATTGGTATTCAATTGTAATGAAAATGGCGGTCAAACTGTATTTCATATTCATTGCCATTTGATTGGTGGTAGAATATTGGATTGGCCCCCAGGTTGATAATTTGTTTTAAATTCTGTTTATTTAATGTCTTTTTTTAATTATCAATCTATGCAAACTCATCCAATGCAAATTCAGTCATTTATTAAAGAGATTTTCGAAAGTCAAGCAAAAACTATTCTGAGTAATATCAAAAATATTAATGATAGTTACGAAAGGTCAATTAAACTATTAAACTCAGCAAATAAAGTAATTTTTACTGGGGTAGGGAAGTCCGGTAATATTGCCCAAAAAGCTGTGGCAACATTTAATAGTCTTGGCATTACTTCTGTATTTTTGCATCCCACGGAGGCACTTCACGGAGATTTGGGCTTGATTAGCACCGATGATGTTGTTGTGCTGATTTCCAAAAGTGGCTCGACCGATGAACTCTTGAAACTATTTCCGTATATCAAAGAAAGAGTAAAATCTATTGCGATTGTCAGCAATCAAAACTCATTTTTAGCAGAAAATTGTGATGAACTCTTATTTGCAGAAGTTGAAAAAGAGTCTTGTTATATGAACTTAGCACCAACCAATAGCACAACCCTAACTTTGGTAATTTGTGATGCACTGGCTCTTGGCGTTGCGAAAACTCGCGATACAAAAGCAGAAGATTTTGCATATAATCATCCATTGGGGCAATTAGGTAGATTTACTACTTTGAAAGTAAGTCAAATTATGCACAAGGGCGATAAATTGCCGATTTTAAATATAAATTCTGATATTAAGACTGCATTGATTATAATGACCGATAAAGCCCTTGGCTGCCTTTGTATTGAGTCCAATGATAAATTGGCAGGTATTATTACAGATGGCGATATTCGCCGCACACTGAACAAATATGACGATATTCGTAATTTGACAATTAATGAAATTATGACGAAAAATCCTATTTCAATTCAAGATAATATTACACTTGGCGAAGCACTTTCGATAATGGAAAATAGAGACAGCCAAATTAATGTTTTGCCGGTAGTAGATAATGACAATAATTGCATTGGTGTAATAAGATTGCATGATATAATCAAAAGTGGGATATGAGTATTGACAATTCTTGTCTAACTTAGTATATAATTTAATATTGTTACAATTATCAAAATATAGTGTTCAGATATATCCAATTAAAGCTATTAAGAATCTGTATGATTCCTATAAATAGTATAAACTGAGAATTAGATAAAAAAAAGATCAAGCAATTTGTTTGAATTTTTGCTTGACCTAATATTTTTGGAGAAATGAGTTAGATTAAAAACTATAACATCCGATTTCTCTTGAGATTACTAATCTTTGGATTTCTGAAGTACCTTCCCCAATTTCAAGTAATTTTTGGTCGCGGTAGTATTTTTCGGCATCATATTCTTTCATTAGTCCATATCCACCTAAAATTTGCACGCAATGATTAGCTGACATGTGTGCTAATTCAGAACAGCTTAACTTGGCAATCGCTCCTTCTTTGGTGATGTTTTCACCTTCTTCAAGCATTCTACAAGTATCATAAAGATATTTTCTGTTTAGTTCCAAACCCATCTCGATATCGGCTAATTTAAATGCATTAGCTTGGTATGTCGAAATTGGCTTGCCAAAAGTTTTACGTTCTTTGGCATATTTTAAGGCATATTCAAATGCTCCCTGTGCTAAACCCAATCCCATTGAAGCGATTGACAAACGTCCTCTATCTAATGTTTCAAGCATTTGTTTGAAGCCATCGCCTCTTTTGCCCAACATTTGAGATTTGTGCACTCTAACATCTTCAAAAAATAATTCTCCAGTATTAGAGCCACGCCACATCATTTTGCCTTTCATAGCACGTTGCGTAAATCCTTTTGTACCATTTTCTACAATAAAACAAGACAATTCTTTTTTGCCATTTGGTTTGGTGCCTGTAACAGCCAAAACTGTAGAACCAAGCGTGATATCTGTTGCTGAATTAGTTATAAATATTTTAGCACCATTGATTACCCATTCATCTCCGTCTTCTATCGCAGTCGTTTGAGTATTCCCAGCATCTGAACCTGCCTCTGGTTCTGTAAGTCCAAATCCCCAAAGATAACCTTCAGTTAATTTTGGTAAATATTTTTTCTTTTGTTCATCAGAGCCATAATAATAAAGAGGTCCTGTACCAAGTGAGTTATGTGCCGCAACAGTAGCAGCATTAGAGCCATCAATTCTGGCAATTTCTTCTACTGCAATGATATAAGATACGTAATCTAATCCACTTCCACCAAATTTCTCGGGAATAAATGCACCTAAAAGTCCTAATTCAGCCATCCCACGAGTGATTTCATAAGAGAATTCTTCTTTTTCATCATATTCTTTTGCTTTTAAGTGAATTACCTCTTCAGCGAATTTTCTCACTGTATCTCTAAGTAAGATATGATTTTCGTTCAAACCTCTATTTATACCTTTATTTGCCATTTTCTTTTTTAATTTTAAATTATGTTTTTATATCTATTGAATGATTATTTTTGCTTTTTAGATTTTTCTTTAATTTTTTCTTTAGAATTCTCGTTCGTTTTATCAGTAACTTTGATATTTGCTACCTCAGCAATTACTGTTTTTTTGTCTACTTCAAAAACTGTAATTTTATACATGAATTTATCTTCCCTTTCAAACCATAATTCGAGAGTAGAACGGATTTTATTTCCTTTAATATCAATCATATAGGTTTCAAAGTTGATTTTTTTTGTTATCTTGTCAAAGTCTCCGAGATAAGTAGATGGTAAATTTCCTTCTCTGTCATATCCATGAAAGAAGTATTTTTGTAAACTTTTGTCATAGCCAATTAATATCATTGACTCATTTAATGAAATAGTATTTGCTTGCAGACTTTGTAATTTGCAAATAGCCCCACCAAGAATAACTTCACCTTTAATGGTACCTTTAGCAGAAGTAGATTTTCCTTCAGAATTGGTATAATTACCAATTTGATACCATTCACCAGTAAAATTATGAAGTAAATCATGTTCTTTTCCAATTTCATTACTAAAAAATTGTGATTTTAATTCAATAGTATTGATATTGAGTAAAGTCGTTAAGAACAACAAAACAAAAGAATAAACAATTATTTTTTTCATATTAAGTCGTTTTTATTTTCAGTTTTATATTTAATTAAAAAAATCTTATTTATTTAGATTTATGTACTTTGGTTATTATAATTCATCCCTAAATACTTTTAATAATCTCAAAAAACTCTTTATTTAATAAATCAGGCAATTTGGAAATATTTTTGCCACCAGCTTGTGATAATTGTGGTTTTCCACCACCACCACCATCAATTACTTTTGCTGCTGATGATATTAATTTACCTGCACTATACTTGCCAATTAAGTCATTTGTAACACAACAAACAATTGATATTTTACCATCTTTTACTGATGCCAATAGTCCAATACCAGATTTCATTTTATCTCTTAGCATATCGCCCAAATCTCTCAAATTATCAGCTTCAACATTTTCGAACATTCCCGTTATTACATCAATATCATTAACTTTAGTTGGATGATTGATTAATTTCTCTAAATTATTTGCTAATTCTTTTACAACTAAATCATTTACTTTTTTCTCAAGTTTATTGATTTTATCTTGCAAATCAGAATTTTGTTCAGTTCTTTCGTTGATTTTATCATTTAATGAACTAATATAACCACTAATTCCATTTCCAGAAATACCTTCAATTCTACGTATTCCAGAAGCTATAGCAGATTCGCTAATAACTTTGAAAAACCCAATTTCAGATGTTGATTTTACATGTGTACCACCACAAAGTTCCATTGAAAATTTTTCGTCCATTACAACAGCTCTAACTGTATCGCCATATTTATCACCAAAATACATTTTAATTTTGCTGATTTGTTTTGCTTCATCTAATGATAAAATTCTTGTTTCAACAATATGATTTTCAAGAATTTTAGCATTTACAATATCTTCAATATCTTTAATTGCAGCTTTATCTACTTTTTCAAAGTGGTTAAAATCAAATCTAAGATTATTTTCACTAACCATCGAACCTTGTTGCTGAATATGAGTACCAATAGTTAATCTCAAAGCTTCGTGCATAAGGTGAGTAGCTGAGTGGTTGCGTGCAATTTGTCTTCTGCGTAATTTATCCACCTGAGCCAACGCTTTGCTACCAACTACCTTTTCTACTTCTCTATCGCAGTAATGAATGATTGCATCACCAATTTTACGAACATCTTCTACAAAATATTTTTCGCCACCAAAAGTCAAAAAGCCAGTATCAGATACTTGCCCACCACTTTCAGTATAAAAAGGAGTTGCCTCTAAAATCACTTTGTTTTCATCAATATATAAAATATTAGATTCTGCTTCTAATTCGCTATACCCCAAAAATTCTGAAGTGAATTTGATATTTGAACTATCCACTTCTTGGCTTATTACTTTACGAGCAGAACGTGAACGCTCTTTTTGCTCTTTCATATTTTTATCAAATCCAGCAATATCAACTGTAAATCCATTTTCGCGTGCCATTAATTCAGTCAAATCTAATGGAAAACCAAATGAATCATAAAGCAAAAACGCATCTTCCCCACTAATTATTTTTGTTTCAGTATTATTCTTTAATTCATCAAATTTATTTAGACCGTTTTCTAATGTTTGAAGAAAACTATCTTCTTCACCTTTGATGATTTTGGTAACCAAATCTTGCTGTTTGATTAATTCTGGGAATACATAACCCATAGTTTCTACTAATTTCGGAATTAGTAAATATAACATCGGTTTATTCATTCCAAGTTTTTTGGCAAACCTTGAAGCGCGTCTAAGTATTCTACGCAAAACATATCCACGTCCTTCATTGCCTGGCATAGCACCATCGGCAATTGCAAAGCTAAGAGTACGAATATGATCAGCAATTACTCTCATTGCTATTCCATCTGCACTTTCCAAATCTTGAGAATATTTTTTGCTTGTTAATCTTTCGATTTCATTTAATAATGGCATAAATATATCAGAATCGTAGTTTGAGTTTTTGCCTTGCATTACTCTTGTAATACGCTCAAATCCCATTCCAGTATCAACGTGTTTAGAAGTAAGTTCTTGCAAACTACCATCAGCACGCCTATTATATTGAATAAATACCAAATTCCATATTTCAATTACATCTGGTGAGCTTGCATTTACCAAACTCAACCCACTCAGGTCATCTGTTCCATCATAATGAATTTCAGAGCAAGGACCGCATGGACCAGTATCTCCCATTTCCCAGAAATTGTCTTTTTCGTCAAATCTTAAGATTTTATCTTCGGGAAGATGTTTTTTCCATATATTAAATGCTTCATCGTCAGTTCTAAAAACTGTAACATAGAGTCTTTCTTTAGGTAATTTCCAAACTTCAGTCAAAAGTTCCCAAGCCCAATCAATTGCTTCTTCTTTGTAATAATCACCAAAACTCCAGTTCCCCAACATTTCAAAAAATGTATGGTGGTATGTATCAACCCCTACTTCTTCCAAGTCATTATGTTTGCCACTAACTCTAATACATTTTTGAGTATCGGCTGCACGAGTGTATTCTCTATTGCCTTCACCCAAAAATACATCTTTAAATTGGTTCATACCAGCATTTGTAAATAGTAATGTAGGGTCGCCGTGTGGAACTACTGGAGCAGAATCCACAATTTTATGTTGTTTACTTTGAAAAAAATCTAAAAACGATTGTCTTATTTCACTTGATGTCATAACTTAGTTTCTTTTTTATTAATTTGTTTTTTACATTTTTCAACTTCTTCAAAAACAGATC
>JBEICW010000035.1:0-13202 GCA_040383785.1 Ignavibacteria bacterium
ACTTGGCACGGAAATTTTAGAGTTAAATATTAATAGTTGAAAATTATCTATAATTAACTAACAATTGTATAATATTCAACATAGATTTATCAAAATATTTATAATATATTTTATATTATTTGAGGTTTAAAATGGTAGTAAATGAATTAGGTGGAAGTAATAGGTTTCAACCATTAATACAGCAAAGAGAAGGGGCTGGCAAATCTCCTATGGCAAGGTCGGATAGTTTTGTAGAAACACTAAACGAGTTTGTGGGTGATGTAAATTCACTTCAAAAAGATAGTGCAGAGCAAACTGCGAGAATGTTGCGTGGCGAAGCTGTTGATATTCATGACGTAATGATTACAGCAGAAAAAGCTAAAACCAGCTTTGAATTGCTTATGGAATTGCGCAACAAAGGATTAGATTTGTATCGTGAAGTAATGAGAATTCAAGTTTAGTTCTTATTTATTTAATTTATCTGAATTTAAAAAGTATAAAAAAAAAGTATAAAAATATATAATGTTCAATATTATACATTATTTGACATTTGGTTTATATTAACCAAAAAAAAGTAAAAATCAAGGAAGATTCGTATGGCTGAGCTGAGAGCAGTTACACAATTTAAAGAATTTGCAAATAAATTGACTAATACCCAAAAAATGATTTTTGGTGGAGTATTGGTAGCAGTTTTGGTGGGTATTTCTTCATTATTTTTTATTTCTGAAGACCAAGATATGAAAGTATTGTTTTCAAATCTTGAGCAGGCAGATGCAGCGAAAATAGTAGAGAACCTAAAAGAAAAAGCGATAATGTATGAGCTAAAAGATAATGGCTCTACTATATTAGTTCCAGAAAATACAGTAATGGATACAAGATTAAGTTTGGCATCAGAAGGTTTGCCAGAAAATAGTGTTGTTGGATATGAATTATTTGACAAAACTAACTTAGGTATGTCCGAATTTGTTCAGAAATTAAATTATCGCCGTGCTTTAGAAGGTGAATTAGCTAAAACTATCGCATCTTTAGAAGAAGTAAAAAAAGCTAGAGTCCACTTGGTTATCCCCGAAAAAACATTATTCAAAGCTGACCAAAAAACGCCAACTTCATCTGTAACTTTACACATGAAATCTGGCAGAAGTATTAGTAAAATCAGCATTCAAGGTATTCAGAATTTAATTTCTGGTAGTGTGGAAGGTATGAAAACCGAAGATGTAGTTGTGTTGGACTCCAAAGGTAAAATTCTTTCTGATGCAGCGATAGACGAAAATTCTGTTGCAGGACTAACTGCAACTCAATTAACTCAACAAAATAGAGTAGAAGAGCATCTTACAGGTAAAGTGCAAAGTTTGTTAGATGGTGTTTTGGGTGCTGGAAATTCACAAGTGAGAGTTAGTGCAGAGTTAGATTTTACAAGAATTGAGCAAACTAAAACAGATTATGACCCCGAAAAGCAAGTTACAAGAAGTGAGCAAAATATTGTTGACCGAAATCAAACAGCCGATTCGTTGAGTTACCCTTATGTGAATATGAATAAAGATATGACAAATTCAATCACAAATTATGAATTATCTAAAAATGTAGAGCACATTATTCATGAAGTTGGTGCAGTAAAGAGATTATCAGTAGCAGTTATGATAAATGGAGTAAACAAAGTAATTGATAATGAAGGCATAAAAACTCTGGAATATACTCCCAGAGCAGATGAAGAGATGAATAAATTTAATCAAATTGTTAAAAATGCTGTAGGGTTTGACCCATCAAGAAACGACCAAATTTCTGTTATTAATATACCTTTTGATAATTCAGATATGGAAGGCGAATTAGAAGAATTTTACTCTCAAAAATGGTACGAAAAGCCAGAAAATCAAAAGATTATATTTTTACTTGCTGCAATTTTAATCACAATGATTTTGATGTTTGCATTATTACAATCTAAATATATCAAAAATCGTGTTAGAGTGGCACTATCATTGCCTGAGAATATAGAAGTAGAAGATGATGAGATTTTGGAAGAGGAAAACGAATACACAGACGAAGAAATAGTTTTTGATGAAAATGATGTATTGCTTCTTCCATCGGATTTGCCTGACCAATTACTTTTGGAAGGTGATAAAGAAGATAGAGACTTAGCTGAAGCAGCGGAACTAGATGGTGGGGAGGGATTTGATAAAGCAGCCTTAGCCAAAAGAGCCAACGCAACCTTTGAAGATACAACTGAAGTAACAGAGCAAACTTTGATTAAACTGGAAATGAAAAAGAAAGTTGAAGAGTTTGTGAATAATAATACTGGTGAAGCGGTAAGAATACTAAGAATGTTTATGATGCAAGATGTTGATATTGTTGGATTTAAATTCTAAGTTATGATAAATAAAATAGTAAATATTTACTACTAACAGTGATTAAGATTTTCATTAAATATAAATTAGAAATAAAAATAAAAGATTTTAGATAAAAGATTTTGATAAAGTTATGGCAAAAAAAACCTCAATAGAGCAATTAACAGGCAAGCAAAAAGCAGCGGTTTTACTTATGTCTATGGATGTAGAAGTGGCGGCAAAAGTTTTTAAAGAGCTTGATATGAAAGAAGTAGAAGCAATTGCTGTGGAAATTACAAATCTTAAAGATGTAAGTCCAAAAGTAATCGAAGATGTAATTGAAGAGTTCTATCAATTAATGTCTGCTTCTAATTTTATGATTGAAGGTGGTATTGAATATGCGCAAGTTATTTTAGAAAGAACTTATGGTGCAGAAAAAGCAAAAGAAATAATTGAAAAAATTAGAGTAATGACTACAGTTAGAGGTTTTAGTATATTAAAAAAAGCAGACCCACAACAGTTAGCAAACTTTTTATCCAAAGAGCACCCTCAAACGATAGCTTTAATTTTATCTCATTTACCATCAGACCAAGCGGCTGGGGTATTAAGTGAATTTAAAGATGATATTAGAGCAGATACTATTTTGAGAATTGCATCAATTGGCAAAGTATCACCGCAGTTGGTTTCTACTGTTGAGCATGTTGTGGACCAGATTGCAGAGGCAACTTTATCTCAAAACTTAGCAACTACTGGTGGTGCCCAAATGGTGGCGAATATATTGAACAAAAGCCAAAACGCTGTTGCAAAAGCTATGCTTGAAAGTATAGAAGAGCAAGATTATAATATGGCATCAGAAATTAAACGACTAATGTTCTTGTTTGAAGATATTATTGGTATTGATGATAGAGGTATCCAAAGACTGCTTAGAGATGTGGACAAAAGAGATTTGGCAATGGCTCTCAAAGTTTCTGATGAGAAAATTCAACAAAAAATATTCAAAAATATGTCCGAAAGAGCAGCTGTGGTAATTAGAGAAGAATTAGACTTTATGGGACCAGTGAAATTAAAAGATGTGGAATCTGCTCAAATGAGAATTGTGGAAGTTGTAAAACAATTAGAAGATTCTGGCGAAATTCAAGTTGGCGGTAGAGGCAAAGAGGATATATTTGTTTAATTTTTTTGTTTGATTTATTTTTAAAGTTTTTAGTAGATAAGTTTGTATTTTTTTTAATTTCAAATGATTTTAAGGTAATTTAATAGATGTCTGTAATCCAAATAAAACTTCCATCAAGAAGGCGTAATAAAATTGCAATTATCAGAGATAAAGAGATAATTGACAGAGAAAATTTTATACGTCGCCAAAATCTTGAAATAGTTTATCCTCATCTGAAACAAATGGAAGAGGAAAGATTACTTGCCCAACAGCAAAAAAAAGAAGATTTAGCAAGAAAGAAGGAATTAGAAAGATTACAGCAGCAACAAGCACTTCAAACTGAAGAAGAAGTGGTAATACCTGAAATTATTACCTATAAACCCGTTTTTAGTCAAGAATTTGTTTTTACAAATGTAAATAAATTAATTGAAATTGATTTAAATAAAGTGGCAGAGCCATCTTTGCCAATACCTATTGTAAGGGAAGAAGTTCAAAAAGCTTATGATAGAGGGATTTCAGATGGTCAAATTCAATCCAAGGCAACTTTTCAGACAGAAATCGAAAAATATACTAATTGGATAAGAAGTATTGAGTCGGTAACTCATAATTTTCAAAAAGAATACAAAACTGAATTAAAAAAATTAGAAAATTTAGTAATTGATTTATCTTCAATTATAGCAAAACAATTAATAAATAGCGAAGTATTATACAACCCAGAATTAGTAATTGACCAAGTAAGAAGAACTATTGCGTCATTAGCAGATGATAAAATATTCAAATTACATCTGCATCCGAGTGATGTTGAAATTCTTACAAAAGTACATTCTACTTTATTGCCCGATGAACACGAGAGTAAGTCTATAATTATCACACCAGATACATCTGTAGATAGAGGGGGTTGCCTATTAGAAACTTCTGCAGGGTTTATTGATGCACGTATGAGCAGTCAATTAGAAGCACTGAATAGGAACTTAAAAATTACTTATGCTAAACATGAAAATGAAAATCAATTAGATAATCAAATTCAAAACGAAATAAAGCAAAAAGACAAAAAATTAAGAAAAAATAAAGAAAAAGAAATTGAATTGGCAATGAGAGAAGAATGGGGAGAAGAGTTCTTTAATGATAATTTTGATATTGAAAATTTAAACGAAAATATTGATGAAAATATTGACCAAATTAAAGATGAAAATTTAGATTTAAATGAATTAAAAAGCAGTTTTGAAGATAATTTTAAACATGATCTTGAAGATGAAATTAATGATAGTATTGATCAAAATTTAGACGTGAAAAACGATACTTCACAAGAAACCAAAGACAATGATTTTGATGATTTGAATGACTTAATTTTTGGTTAATAGTTGAATTGTATTGATTGAAAGTAAATTTACAAAGATAACAATAGGCAATAAAGATGTTTGATTCTAAGGTATTATTAGATCAATTAAATACAACAGTTAAAAACACTACTACTTTTCAGGTGAGTGGCAAGCTTACCAAAGTAATTGGGATGGTATTAGAAAGTAATGGTCCCAAAGCACCTATTGGCGAAGTTTGCGTATTAAAAGATAGAAATGGCAAAGAGATTTGCAAGTCTGAAATTGTTGGCTTCAAAGACGAAAATAGAATTTTATCTATGGTATTGGGAGATTTGCAAAATATTTCACCAGGGATGGAAATAAAGGCATTAGGAGAGTCGTTAAAAGTAAATTGCAGTGAGAATATGCTTGGAAGAGTATTAGATGGTTTGGGCAATCCTTTGGACGGTAAAGAAGACATAAAACCAGAAGAAAGAAGATCAGTTTATGCTTCTCCACCAAATCCATTATTGAGAAATAGAATTTTTGAACCAATAGCAACAGGAGTTAAAGCAATTGACTCAATGCTAACAATTGGCAAAGGTCAGAGAGTTGGGGTATTTTCAGGCTCTGGGGTTGGTAAATCTACTTTGATGGGAATGATTGCACGTAACACTTCGGCTGATATAAATGTAATTGCATTAGTTGGTGAGCGTGGTAGAGAGGTAAAAGAATTTATTGAAAATGATTTGGGACCAGAGGGACTTCAAAGGTCGGTAGTGGTAGTTGCTACATCTGATTCACCAGCATTAGTTAGAGTAAAAGCTGCTTTGGTTGCTACAACAATTGCAGAGTTTTTTCGTGATAAAGGATTAGATGTAATGCTTATGATGGATTCATCTACACGTTTGGCTATGGCACAAAGGGAAGTTGGTCTTACAATTGGTGAGCCGCCTACTTCTAAAGGTTATACACCATCGGTATTTAGTTTGTTCCAAAAGACTATGGAAAGAGCTGGAAATTCGGACAAAGGTTCTATTACAGGACTTTATACAGTATTGGTAGAAGGTGATGACTTTAATGAACCAATTTCAGATGCTGCTAGAGGAATTTTAGATGGACACATTATGTTAAGTCGTAAATTAGCATCTATGGGTCATTATCCAGCAATTGATGTATTAGAAAGTATAAGCCGGGTAATGAAACACGTTGTATCTAAAGAGCATCAAAACTCAGCCATGAAATTAAAGCAGTTGTTATCGGTCTATCGTTCTGCTGAAGATTTAATTAGTGTGGGTGCTTACCAAAAAGGTACAAATCCAAAATTAGACAAAGCTGTTCAAATGAATGAAAAAATTAATGACTTTTTAACTCAAGATACCGACGACCAAATAAATTATGAAGATGTAATAAATGAATTAATAGAATTGGGAAGTATGTAATTGTTGATTTTAGAATATAATTTAATTAATGTGATACTTTAAAATATGGCGAAAAAGTTCAAGTTCAAATTAGAATCATTTTTGAAATTAAAAAGCTTCAATGTTACCAAAGCAGAAGATGCTTTGAATAAGATATTGATTTTAAAATATGAAAAAGAAGTTGAAATCGTAAGTTTGTATGATGAAATTTCTGAACTTAACAATAATCCCAAAAAACAGACTATTATTGATTTGCAATCAAAATTTCACAGAAAGATATTTTTAGAAGATAGAATAGTTCAAATTAAGTACGAAATTACAAAAATTGTAGAAATTGAAAACTTTAAACGTAAGGAACTTCAAGAAGCAATGAAAGATGAAAAAATCCTTGAAAAGCTAAAAGAAAAAAAGCAGGTTGAATTTAAATTTGAAACGGGAAAAGAAGAAGACTTAGCATTAGATGAAATTAGCATTGTTGCATTTGGGAAAAAATTAATTGCAGAAAATTCTGTAAATTAAAATATTTAAATACATTTTAAATATAAATAGATAATACATTAAAAATGGACGTTAAACAATTAATAACAGTAATTATAGTTGCCTCAGTATCTTTCACGATAGTGATACTTTTGGTATTGGGAATTTATAAATACAAACCAGAATATATGGGCTTGCCACCAAATCCTGTGGATAGCACACTTGTTATGGTCGAGGATACTGTTTATATAGAGCCCTCTGTTATCCTTACTCAAAAAGCATATAATAAGTTAAACAAAGAACTTGCTGAAAAAGAGTATTTTATCAAAGAAAAAGATACTTTGTTTAAACAAAAAAAGAGTCTATTGGATTCTATTAATTTTCTAAAGAAACAAACTCAAATGTATTTAGATTCTATCAAAAGAGTAGAAAATAGATATAAAGATATGACTAAAAAGAAAATTACGGTTGAAGACTCAATCAAAAAATTAAATCAAAAGTTTTTAACGACAGCAAACAAAGCAGAGCTTACGGAAAAGAAATTAAAAGACACTGAGAACTTTTTAAATAAAAAAATAGATACATTGGAAGCAAAATCCTTTGCAGATTTTGCTAAAATATATAATAATTCTAATCCGACAAATGTAGCAAAAATATTAGAGCAAATTGACGATAGAGACGCAGCAAAAATTCTGAAATTAATGTCAAAGAAAAAAGCTGGTAAGATAATTGAGGCTATGGATAAAGAGAAAGCTGCTACTATTTTACTTTTGGGTTATTAATTTGATAGAATTTTGACAATATTCTGATAAATAATTTCAAATATATGAAAATTAAGAGCTTAACTCTTTAATAATTTCTAAAAAAAGTTAATTTTAATATAATAATATTTGTACTTTTGTAAAATTGGAAAATGTTGGCTAATATTTCATTTTTGATGTAATACAATTGGACAGGATGTCCCAAAATAGACAGTTACAAAATGAATAAAATTGATTTTGAATTAATTCTCAAAATAATTTTAATCTATTTTGAAACAAAAACTATATCAAATAAATAAATTATTTGATTAAATGTGAAATCTAAAATTGTGCAAGGAAGCACCACTATGATTAATAATTTTAATTCAGAAACAGGTTTTAGCAATAAACCTGAAAATATAATAAATGATATTACGGCTAAACTTGCCTCTAAATTTGCAAAGGGCAAGTCAAAGAAATTAAATTCTAGTTTATCATCAGATGATTCAAATTTAAATCAGAATATTACTAAGCAAGATTTGTCAGAATTTGGTAAATTAATGCTTCATAGTGACGAAGCTGCAATTAGCACTGTAAAAAAGGAAATAAAAGCTAAGTCTTCCCTACTACAAACACAAATCAACAAAAATGTTTCAATTAGTGAAAAGCCATTGAGTGAAATTAATATTCTTATTAGTGAATTATCTAATTTATTTGAATCAAAACCAGAACCCAAAGTGCAATTTGCAGATGCACAAACCGAAGACAAGTTCTTAGATTTAATAATTGATAATTTCGAAGATTTATTAACTTCAGATACCGACAAAATATCTGAAGTTTATCAGCAAGCTATTTCTAATAAAGGACTAAATGCAATCTCAAGTAGTGAAAATATAAAAAATAGTGAAGTTGAAGAAATAGACTTTAGCTCTGATTACGATATTTTAAATCCTTTGAATGGATTAGATAGTTTAGATTTGAAGAGTTTAGGAATTAAAATAAACAATGCAACTACAAATATTCTGACAACTACCAATATCTCAAAAATTAAAGGAATCGAGTCATTTATTCACAGTGAATTTTCTTCATTAGATACTAATACTAGCAAAAAATCAACAGCTGAAAATGCTGACTTAGGATTAAATATTAATCCATATAAATTAGCGAATAATGAAATAAATATTAATGCAGATAAGGATATTGCAGTTAAGGATATTGCAATTAAGGATATTGCAGTAAGCGAAAACACAATAATTTCAACAGAACCAAAAAATATTAATTCAGCTGAAGTAGAGTCATTTATTCAAAATGAATTATATTCATTAATTTCAAATATCAACGAAAAATCAACTGTTGTAAATACTGATTTAGGATTATCGATTAACCCTGATAAATTAGTCAATAATGATACAAACATTACTGCTAATAATAATATATTTTCAAAAGAAAATTCAGTTAATGTTCAGACACCAAAAATCTTAAATATTAGTGAAAATGAATCAATTGTCAAATCAGAATTAGAAACATTAGATAATGTAGTCAATATCAAAACTACTGTAGAAATTAGCACTGAACCCAATGTAAATAATATCAAATACAAATTAAAAGATTTGATTGGCATTATTAGACAAGCGATGAAATCTGAGCAAGAAGGAGGTAATGAATTATTTAATGGTAATTTGAAGAATGTTATCCAAAAAGACTTAAAAGAGCCAAATTATTTAAAAGATAGTGAATCAAGAATTTCGTCAATGGTCGAAAAAAACACCAGAAACTTAGTTGATAATTTTATTCCTAAGTATTTTTACAAAGGTATAAATAATTTAAAAAACAATAAAAATTCTTTAGACTTTAATTTGCATAATAACACAAATTTATTAGGTAAAACAACTAATGATTTTTTAAATCCAAATTTAGTCAATAATAAAGTAGATACCGTATATAATTTTGGAGAAAAGTTAGATTCAGCTAATAATAATGAATACATGACAGAGTTAAATAAATTAGAAATTAAATTAACTTCAAAAGATAATTCCACAATTCATTCTAAAGATTTATTAGCAAATAAATCTCAAGGTTTAATTGGGCTTAACACTAATAACTTATCTTTTGGTAATACTAATATTAGTACTAAATCTGATGAAAAGTATAATATTAAACTAGGTGTAGAAATTGAGCCAACTATTGAAATTAAAGCAAATAAGATTATTGAAGTAGTCGAAGATGTAAAAAAAATAAATGATGTTAAATCTGAAAATAATTTAAATAATTTAGTTAATTTAAATCAAAATAATACTGAAATCAAAAAATCTGAAAATATTATAAATCGCAGTAATTCATTAGAATTTCAAACATTTAATGATATAAAAACAGATGAATTGGTAGAGACTGCAGCCAAAGCTACAATTAATACTAATGTTGGCAACACTAGTATGGTTAGAATTACAATGAACCCTACCGCTCTTGGCACTGTATTTGTAGAAATTAAAATGAATGGCGAAAATGCAGAATTGAATTTTAAAGCTAATGATAAAGATGTAATTAGTACTTTAGAAAAAAATATTGCAGAATTGCAAGAGTCGCTCAGAAAAGAAAATGTAGAAATTAAAAGTTTGATAATTGACTATAAAAATTTTAGCGAAGAGCTAAATAAAGATGGTCAAAACAAACAAAATAATGATAATAATCAACAAAATAGAAACAATCAAAATAAATCCCTTTTCAAAGACTTACAGGATGTAGAATTAGAACAAAAAGGAATAAGTTTAGATAAAAGTTTTTATGATAATTTGAAAAATTTTGCAGGAAGCATTAGAGAGGAATTACCAATCTACAAGGAAGTAGGCAAAATGGGGAATAATCTCGAAACAATCAAAATTAAATCGAAAGTTATAGAAAAATATATGTAAAATCTAATTTAACTTAAATTATTTAATATATATACTATTTAAAAGCTTAAATTTAATTTTAAAATTAACTTAATTAATCAATCACCATTAATTTAACCAAGGAAGGTCTTATGGTGGACGGCATTTCGCAAAACGTAGGAACACAGCAAGCACTAACAGCAGGAACTAAAAAATCTGCTGCTGCTCAAAAGGATCAGTTTCTGAAGCTACTAACTTTTCAGTTAAAGTCGCAGAATCCGATGAAACCTTATGACAATCAAGAGTTTGCTGCTCAGTTGGCTCAATTTACTCAGTTGGAGCAACTTTCGGATATTAAGTCTCTAATAGAAGAGCAAAACAAATCTAATAACTTGCTTTCCAGAACTATGTCTAATTCTGCTTTACCAGGTATGCTGGGTAAGGTAGCTAAAGCATATACAGAAAACTTCCAGTATGATGGCGCAAAACCAGTTCAATTAGGTATAACTAACGATGCACCAAGCATTGGTGGTAAAGTATCTATTTACAATAGTGCTGGGGCTGTAGTTAGAACTTTAGATTTACCAAGCGACAAATTAGGAATGGGCGACCATACACTAACTTGGGATGGAAAAGACCAAAAAGGCAATGAATTGCCAAAAGGTAATTATTCATTCTTTTCGGATATGGTAAATACTGATGGAAGCACAGTAGAAGGCAAAACATTTACCAACGGAGTGATTGAAGCGGTTCGTTTCAAAACTGAAGGTACAATGCTTGTAGTTGGTGGATTTGAAGTGCCATTAGAGAATATAACTGATATAGCCACTCGTAATTAGGAGAGGTAAAGATGAATAGTATTCCAAATCTTAAATCGGTTGATAATTTAAAATTACCATTTGTTCCAGCAGGTGGAGTTGAAAGTCTAAAAAAGAGAAGTTTAGAATTTCCAGATTCCAATAGAATAGCAAGAACGGAATTTAATGATATATTTAAAAATGAAATCAACAAACTAAAGTTCTCTGGACATGCAATCTCAAGAGTTGAAAGTCGAGAAGTTGAAATTGATAAAATTGATATGGAAAGACTAAACAAAGCTTATGAAATTGCAGAAGCAAAAGGTTCTAAAAACCCATTAGTAATGATAGATGACAAAGCGTTTATAGTAAACGTTCCAAACAAAACAATTATCACTGTATTGGATAGAAATAAAATGGAATCAAATGCAATTACAAATATAGATTCAGCAATTTTTGTTTAATTGAATTTATAACAATATTCTATAGTTTACAAAAAAATATTTAAAAAAATAAATGTACCATTAGGGTTGGACCAAACCATGGAAGGTAGGAGACCCTGTAAGTTATGAATGACAGATTAACTTACAAAAATATTAAGAATTAATTAATATATAACCAAGGAGGGTTAAACAATGGCTTTAGTTAGATCATTATCGACAGGCTCAAGTTCTCTAAAAGCGAACCAGCAAAGATTTGATGTAATATCAAACAACTTAGCTAATGCAAATACAATAGGTTTTAAATCAGCAAGAGTTACTTTTGCTGACCAATTTAGCCAAGTTTCTAAGTATGGCTCTGCTCCAGATACAAGTGGCGGTAGAGGAATGGGTGGCACCAATCCAATGCAAGTTGGTTTGGGTGTAAAATTAGGATCTATCCAAAATAATATGAACCAAGGTGCTATCGAAGGCACTGGAAGAGCATTGGATATGGCTTTGAATGGCGATGGATTTTTTGTTTATAATATGAATGGAAAAGAATTATTTTCAAGAGCCGGAGCAATCAATAGAGACAGCCAAGGAAGTTTGGTTGATGTAAATTCTGGTGCATTTTTGAAAGGTTATAATGTTCAATATGATGCAAACGGAAAAATGATTAAAGATGCAAATAACATTAATGTTTTAAATAGAACAGCTCAAAATCTGGTAATTCCACCAAATTTAAAATCACAACCAAAACAAACTCAAGTAGCAACCGTTACTGGTAATTTGGATTCAAGTTTGGCAACCGGTCAATCGCGTTCTACAAGTATAACAATTTATGATAATACCGGCGCACCAAGAGATTTGGCTCTAACTTTTACTAAAACGGCGACGCCAAATCAATATTCAATAAGTGGCTCTGTAGGTGGAAATAATTTAACTTTGGGTGCTGCAAATTTGATATTTAGACAAGATGGTACTTTGCAAACACCAACATCTATAAATATCACTGCTGCTAACTTAAATGCTGCAATGGGTGCTACATTATTTGATGCTACTACACCAAAAAATTTAACAATTAACTTACAAGACCCATTAAACCCAATTTCTGGCAGTTTGACACAATATTCGGGTAATTCTACTGCAACTATTTCTAATCAAAATGGTTATCAAACAGGAGATTTAGTTGGTATGGAAGTTGACCCACAAGGGAAACTTTTGGGCTCATTCACTAATGGTCAAACTGAAATTTTAGGTCAAGTAATAATTGCAAAATTTACAAATCCTGAAGGTATGATGAAAGAAGGTGGTAATTTCTTTATGCCAACAGCCAATAGTGGAAATGCAAACTTAGGTTCTGCTGGCGAAACTTTCCCTTCTACAACAATAGCAGGAAGGTCGCTTGAGCAATCTAACGTAGATTTGACTGAACAATTTACAGATATGATTTCAACTCAAAGAGCATTTGAAGCTGCCTCGAGAACAATCACAGTAAGTGACCAGTTATTGCAAGAAATTACAGCACTAAAAAGGTAATAAGTAATTGATTGATTTTGTAAATATATTAAATTAAAAACCCTATAATTCAAATTTAGAAAAAGTGATAGTCATAAATACACCTCTATTAAGATGTAAAATAAAAAAAGTAAAACAAAATGGATAAAAATTACTTTTAATGACTTAAACTTTGATAAATTACTTTAAGTATTATTATGGTAAAGTTATAG